>DNUI01000030.1:4685-9317 GCA_003508565.1 Syntrophaceae bacterium | reverse complement strand
TTATCCTCAGGTTTCTCCGCTATCATGCACTGGGTGGTAAGCATCAAGGATGCAACACTCGCCGCATTCTGGAGTGCGAACCGGGTTACCTTGGTAGGATCAATGACACCTGCCTGGATCAGGTCTTCATACTGGTCTGTTCTCGCATTAAAGCCGAAAGCTCCCTTTTTCGCCTTCACCTTTTCCACGGCGATGCTGCCTTCTTCACCGGCATTGAACACAATCATCTTCAGCGGTTCTTCGAGAGCCTTTTTCACGATGTTGACGCCGACTCTCTGATCTCCTTCCAACTTCAGTTTGTCAAGGGCCGGGAGGGTCCTGAGGTAGGCCACACCGCCACCGGGAACAATTCCCTCTTCCACGGCCGCGCGCGTCGCGTTAAGAGCATCCTCTACACGGGCCTTCTTTTCCTTCATCTCTGTTTCCGTTGCCGCACCAACTTTGATCACCGCAACACCGCCGACCAGCTTAGCCAGCCGTTCCTGAAGTTTTTCCCTGTCATAATCAGAGGTCGTTTCATCTATCTGTGCCCTAATCTGTTTGACTCTGCCTTCCAGGGCTGCCCTTTCTCCTGCGCCATCAATAATGGTCGTATTGTCTTTATCGATGACAATTTTCTTGGCACGGCCAAGATCGTCTACTTTTGTGTTTTCGAGCTTCGCACCCATGTCCTCGGAAATCATCTTTCCGCCGGTAAGGATGGCGATGTCTTCGAGCATGGCCTTTCTTCTGTCACCAAAGCCGGGGGCTTTCACGGCGGCAACCTGCAGGGTTCCCCGGATCTTGTTCACCACAAGGGTAGCCAGCGCTTCTCCCTCGATATCTTCAGAAATAATGAGGAGTGGTCTTCCCATTTTGGCAATCTGCTCCAAAACGGGAAGGAGATCCTTCATACCGCTTATTTTCTTTTCATTGATAAGAATATAGCAATCCTCAAGATTGACCTCCATCTTTTCCGCATTGGTCACAAAATAGGGAGAGATGTAACCCCTGTCAAACTGCATACCTTCCACGATCTCGAGTTCCGTTTCAAGGCCCTTTGCTTCTTCTACGGTAATGACGCCTTCTTTGCCTACCTTACCCATGGCTTCGGCGATAATCGCACCGATTGCCTCATCGTTATTCGCGGATATTGTTCCTACCTGGGCGATTTCCTTCTGGTCCTTGGTGGGTTTGCTTAACTTTGCCAGTTCCTTGACGACGATTTCGACGGCCTTGTCTATACCCCTTTTTATATCCATGGGGTTGCTTCCTGCGGCGACACTCTTTTGGCCTTCCCGGTAAATGGCCTGGGCAAGAATGGTAGCTGTTGTAGTTCCATCACCGGCTACGTCACTCGTCTTGCTGGCGACTTCCTTCACCATCTGAGCGCCCATGTTTTCAAATTTGTCCTCGAGTTCAATCTCCTTGGCCACGGTCACACCGTCTTTTGTCACGGTGGGGGCGCCAAAGGATTTGTCCAGAATAACATTTCTGCCCTTGGGGCCAAGGGTTACTTTCACCGCATCCGCAAGGGTGTTTACACCCTTGAGAATAGATTTTCTCGCTTCCTCGTCATATTGAATTATCTTTGCTCCCATCTATTGTATCCTCCTTATTATCAGGTTATTTTTTTTCAATGATTCCAAGAATATCGTCTTCTCTCATAATAAGATGCTCGACGCCATCAATTTTCACTTCCGTACCGGCATACTTGCCGAAGAGAACCCTGTCACCGGGTTTTACATCAAGTTTTATCAGTTTCCCATCCTCTGTTGTTTTCCCCTTACCTACGGCAACAACTTCACCCTCAACAGGTTTTTCCTTGGCTGTATCGGGGATTATAATCCCTCCTTTTGTCTTCTGCTCTTCTTCTAATCTCTTGATAATCACTCGATCCTGTAATGGTCTAATCTTCATGCTCAAACTTCTCCTTTCTTTATTATATTTTTAAGATTTTAATAGACAATCGTCTCCCTTCATTGATCAGGCCTTAACATAAACATAAATTTCCCGATGTCAAGACATTCATGACAGATTTTTAAAAAAAATGAGGGAAACAAGGCATTTTTTCGTAAAAACAACCCCGTTCCCCCACATTTTTTCTTATTTTAGGCCAAAAATAACCGATAAATCGGAAAATATAGCGAGACTGTAGTACCTTTTCCTACTTGACTGTCGATTTCCATCCTTGCCTGATGCGCCTTAAGCAAATGTTTTACAATGGATAACCCAAGACCGGTACCGCCCAATTCTCTTGAGCGCGTCTTATCCGCACGATAGAAACGTTCACCCAACCTGGGGATTTCACTTTTCGGGATACCCGTCCCGGTATCGCGCACTTCTATGATTACAGAATCTTTACCGTCCTCAAGCGCCGAGACACTGATCTTCCCGCCGTCCGGTGTGAACTTAACAGCATTATCCAAAATATTCACAACAATTTGAATTACCTTGTCTTTATCAGCATAAATCAAAGGAAGGTCTTCAGGGATATATGTATCAAGAATAATTGATTTCGCTGCCGTTTTCGCCTCAAGCACAGGCAGGGCATTCCCTATGATTTCGGCGACAGCCACTCCATCGAGTTGCAGTTTCATTTCCCCCAGTTCGATACTGGATAGAGTAATGAGATCCTCCACAAGACGGCTGAGGCGGTGGGCATTTTCAGAAATTATCTGAAGAAATTTCTTCGCTGTTTCTTGCTCTTCGAGGGCTCCTCCCTGAAGAGTATCAATAAATCCGATAATTGCCGTAAGAGGTGTCTTGATCTCATGGGTTACATTTGCCACGAAGTCCTCACGCATCTTTTCCAGTCTCTTGAGGCGGGTGACATCATGGAAAACCATCATCGTTTTCTCTTCTCCCCCCGGTAATCCGTGAACGGCTGAGATAGTTACATCCAGGATAATCGGGTTTTCATCACCAAAGGTAATTTCATCAAAAATCGGGGTTCTCGTTTCCCTGAAACGATTCAAGGCATCCTCCAACGCCACATTCCGAAATGCCTCAATGGGCGTCTTATTGATAATATCAGTCGTGTATCGATTTCCCAGTATGTCTTTTAGTCCCTTGTTTATCGATTCTATACGGTCCTGGCCGTCGAGCACGAGGACACCTTCTGTCATGCTGGCAAAGGCAGACTCCAGTTTACCTTTCTCCTCACGGATAGATCGTATCTTCTCCTGATGTTCAAGAACCATGCAATTAATATTTTTTGCCAACCGACCGATCTCGTCATTCGATTCGACCAACAGGGTCCCCGGCAATTCATCTCTGCATACCTTCTGTGTAAATTGTTCCACTTTCTCGATTGGTGCCATGATTTTCCTGGAAAACAGGAACGCTATGAGTAAAGAAGAGATAACAACGACGAGAATGTTCTGAAAAATATTACTATAGAGCTGATTGACATGTTTTTTCACTTCATAGAGGGGACGGGCCAGACGGATGTAACCATGTATCTCAGAGCCTTCCCGTATGGCGATGGCGATAAAGAGCATATCTACACCCAGGGTATGGCTGTAACGAACCGCCTCCCCCTTATCTTTGATCCTCGCTTCCTGTACTTCCGAGCGGTTCAGGTGATTATCCATCTTTATCACCTCTTTTTCCGAGTCTGCCAGAACCCAACCTGAAGCGCCAATCAGGGTCACCCGTGAGCGAGATGTATCAGCCAGTGAAAATATCTGTTTTTCAATTTCGCCCTTTGATAATAACGCAATGATTCGCACTTTAGCCATCAAGTCAGTCTTAATCTCTTGTATCAGCGCATCCTTGATTTGCCGGGCAGACATGATCCCAACGACAATGACAGAAAAAAGGATGATTACCACATAACTGATAAGAATTTTGTAGAACAGGCGGCTCTTCAATCAATCACCCCTTGAAGTCGCAAATCGGCGCGTGACGAACCATTTTCCCCGTAACCATATACACCACCATGTCCGCAATACCCACGGCATGATCAGAAATCCGCTCAAGATTCTTGGATACCTGCATAATAATGATAGCTCGGTGTATTTTTTTGGGATCTTCCATCATAAAGGTAAGAAGTTCCCGGAATACCTGTTCATTAAGGTTATCGATAATTTCATCATCCATTCTGACCTTCTGCGCCAGGCCGGTATCTTGATTCACCAGCGCATCGAGGCTCTCCTTGATCATTCCCCGGGCGATTTCCGCCATGCGGGGAATATCAATGTACGGTTTCATGGGCGGCTCTTCGCTTAAAATAATGGCCTTCTCCGCAATGTTGGCCGCCATATCGCCTATCCTCTCGAGATGCCCGTTTATTTTAATGGCCGTCGTGATGAATCTCAAATCCCGTGCCGTCGGTTGTCTCAAGGCGAGTATGCGTATGCATTTTTCTTCAATTTCAACATCACGTTGATCGATTGTAGTATCATCGCAAATTACCTTGCGGGCAAGCTCCGTATCTCTCTCTACAAGAGACCGCACGGCCAGTTCAATCGCCTTTTCCACGAGAGCGCCTAAATAGAGCAGTCCCTCCCTGATGTCCCGGAGTTCCTTTTCATAATGGGCGCTTGTATGCCTTTTTTCTGCCATTGCGTTATCTCCCTAATATACAAAGTGACAAATTAAAAATATTTGCTTAATGTCATTCCAAGGAGAGAAAAGACGAGGAATCTT
>DNUI01000030.1:4211-4651 GCA_003508565.1 Syntrophaceae bacterium | reverse complement strand
ACATCCGGATTGGTAAAAATCTTTTCCGTGGCGTCATATTCGATAAGTTTGCCTAAATAGAAAAACCCTGTTTTGGATGAGACCCGGGCTGCCTGCTGCATGTTATGCGTAACGATAATGATGGTATATCTCTTTTTCAGTTCTTCCATCAAATCTTCGATTTTTGCCGTCGATATGGGATCAAGGGCGGATGTCGGCTCATCCATAAGGATCACATCCGGTTTCATGGCGAGAGCCCTGGCGATACATAGTCGCTGCTGCTGTCCTCCTGAGAGGGTCATTGCCGATTTATCAAGTATGTCCTTCACCTCATCCCACAGCGCCGCCTGTTTGAGACTTTCCTCGACGAGGAATTCCAAATCACTCCTTTTCATCAACCCTGCAAGCCTCGGCGCATACGTAACATTATTGAATATGGACTTCGGAAAGGGATTAGGCTT
>DNUI01000030.1:0-4154 GCA_003508565.1 Syntrophaceae bacterium | reverse complement strand
AGACGCAATAATGTGGATTTGCCGCATCCGGAAGGTCCTATCAAGGCAGTGATTTTGTATTTTTCAAAATCCATGGTGATATCGGTGAGCGCTCTATTCTCGCCATAATAGAAGTTCACATTCTTTAATTCGATTATAGTGTTGCTTTCCACAATTACCACCTTTTTTTCTTCCTCATGTAACTCCTGATGACAATCGCGATAAGATCAATTCCCAGAACAAGCGCAACCAGCACGAGAACTGTCCCATACTGAATCGGTCTTGTCGCTTCTATATTGGTGCCTGCTGTTGCCAGAACGTAGATGTGGTAGGGGAGCGCCATGACCTCATCGAAAATTGACCCGGGCAGCTTCGCGGTAAAGAACGCCGCCGCCGTAAACATGATGGGCGCCGTTTCACCCGCCGCCCTGCCAATACCGAGTATTGATCCGGTGAGTATTCCGGGCAACGCCGACGGTAAAACAATTTTATAGATGGTCTGCCATTTCGATACACCAAGGGCGAGGGACGCTTCCCGGAATGTTTGTGGAACGGCTTTCAACGCCTCTTCCGACGCTCCGATTATCGTCGGCAAGATAAGGATGCCAAGTGTTAACGCTCCGGAAAGGATGCATGACCCAAACTGAAGAAACACAACAAAGAACCCGAGCCCGAATAATCCGAAGACAACCGAAGGAACTCCGGCCAGACAATTTATACCGATGCGGATAAGTCTGACAAATTTCCCCTGTTTTGCATATTCCGCAAGATAGACGGCCGACACCACGCCCAGCGGCAGGGCCACCGCAATGGCTCCCACGGTCAGGTATAATGTTCCCAGTATGGCAGGCATTATGCCGCCCTTCGTCATGGAATCCGTCGGCGGAAGAACAAGAAAATCCCAACTGATCACTGAAACTCCATGCACCATGATATAAACAATAAGACCTCCAAGGGCTAACGCAATGATCAGCGCCGACAAGCTGACAATGCTAAAAAACACCTTCTGCTTGAAATAACGCCATGTCATGGATGCACGCAGCACAGCTTGCATGAAATACATTCCCTTCTTTACAAGGTCGCCGATCCCACTTCCCTGAATTTTCGGGAAATATAATCGGCAATGAGATTAAAGATCAGGGTCAACATAAACAACACAATGCCGGTGGCAAAGAGGGCATGGTAATGGCCTCCCCCGAAGGGAGCCTCCCCCATCTCTGCGGCAATGCTCGCCGGCATGGGCCTGACCGAGTCAAAGATGCTCTCCGGAACAGCGGCTGCCCCCCCAGCCACCATGAGCACCACCATGGTTTCACCGATGGCCCTCGCCATACCCAGGATTACGGCCGTGGAGATCCCGGACAGGGCGGCGGGTATGATGACCTTGATGATGGTTTCATATTTTGTCGCACCCAGGGCATACGATGCATCCTTGAATTCCTGGGGCACGGCGTAAAGGGCATCTTCCGAAATACTCGAAATTGTAGGTACGGCCATGATTGCCAGAATAACCGAGGCATTCACAATGTTAAGGCCTGTAGGCAGATCAAAGGTTTCCTGCAGAAAAGGAGCTACGACAACCATGCCGAAGAAGCCAAGCACTACAGAAGGAATCCCTGCCAGAAGTTCAATGATCGACTTCGCAATATCCCTGATTGAAGAGGGCGCAATTTCCGCGATATACACGGCCGAAAGAACTCCCAGAGGAACAGCAAGCAGGCTGGAGAATAAGGTAACGACGGCTGAGCCGATTATTAAAGGCCATATCCCGTAGGACGGAGGATCATACGTGGGATACCATTCTTTCCCAAAGATGAAATTACTCACGGATACTTCTTTAAATATCGGAATCCCTTCGCGGAAAAGGAACACTACAATGAGCGCCAGGGTCAACACCGAAACGAAGGCAAAAGCGGCAAAAATGCCCTTGATGACGGCTTCCTTGAAATGTCTCGACATGAGCCTTTTCATATCACTTTAGATTTTTGAAAAAAATACAACAAGTCATTCCCGCGAAAGCGGAAATCCAGGAGCTTTTTTTATTTCCTGCCTTTTTTCGAAGGTGACCCTTTTGCCTCGCCCGCGACAGGCACGAATCCTTCCTTAGCAACCAGCTTTTGCCCGGCGTGACTGAGTACAAAACTGATAAAGCCGGCCACTAGACCTGTTGGTTGACCGTCAGTGTACATATAGAGAGGTCTCGCGATAGGATATTCTTTGGAAAGGGCCGTTTTTTTCGAGGCCTGAACGCCATTCACCGTCAATGCCTTCACTGATCTATTGAGGTAACCCATGCCGATGTAGCCTATGGCATACCTGTTTTTCGAAATTGCCTGAACAATGGCACCGTTCGATGCCTGCATCTGTGCCCGTGGACTTACTTTCGCATTGTTCAGAACAAGGTGCCCCCATGTCTCAAAAGTGCCTGAGCTGCTGTCCCTCGACACAACGACGATCTGAAGATCATCCCCGCCGACTTCCTTCCAGTTCCTGATCTTTCCCTGATAGATCTGGCTCAATTGATCAATGGTCAAACCATCCACTTTGTTCCTGGGATGAACAATAGGAATGAGGGCGTCAATTGCAACAGTATGGGCTATAGGATCTACGCTCTTTTTTTTTGCGAGTTCTACTTCCTTTGCTTTAATTTCCCGTGACGAAGTTGCAATATCGGCAGTTCTATCAATGAGCCCCTTAATCCCCTCACCTGAGCCGCCGCCGGAAAGGGATATATTTACCCCGGGGTGCGCCTTCATATAGGCTTCCAGCGCCGCCTGGGTAATGGGTAACACCGTCGTCGATCCTTTGATGACAACATTTTCCGCGGCAACGAGAGTTCCGACACTGAACATTACACACACTATACTCACCAGCAATAATTTTTTCACCATTTTTTTCCTCCATAAATTTACATTACTTTTGAATAACTGTTTACCATCGGAAAGCAGTATACCTCTAAATTGTTGCAATTGTGTTACAAAATGATGAAATTTATATCATACTTTTCGAATTCTCAAAATTTTCTATTTTTTCTGAGTTCTTCATGCACTCATCCGCGAATCCCTCCTTGACTCTGCGCGAAAAACCATGATAGACACCCTTCGACTTTCCTCGGAAGATTCTATTGATAGATGTGATGCAGTCTCAATGTTAGCACAATGAACGGCTCAAGAGTATGGATAGTTTGCCCCTGGCCCCCGTTATCATCATTGTCTTTATAGCCCTCGTGTTTGATTTTATTAACGGCTTTCATGATGCTGCAAATTCGATCGCCACAGTCGTTTCGACCCGTGTACTGAAACCCCAATATGCTGTTATGTGGGCTGCTTTTTTCAACTTTGCGGCGGTCTTCTTTGTCGGCGTCCAGGTAGCAAAAACCGTCGGAACGGGGATTGTGAATCCCGCAATCGTCGACAATACGCTCATTTTCTCCGCTTTAATCGGCGCCATAACCTGGAATCTTATCACCTGGTGGCTCGGTTTGCCCAGCAGCTCTTCCCACGCTCTCATCGGTGGCCTCATTGGAGCGGGTCTTGTGAAGGGCGGATTAAATGTTCTGGTCTGGAAAGGGATTATCAAAACGGCGAGTTTTATCATTCTCTCCCCCCTTATCGGGATGGCACTGGGTTTATTGTTAATGATTCTCACCTTGAATGCATCACGATACGCCACGGTTGCCAGCGCAGACAGTGTCTTCAGGAAATTTCAATTGCTTTCTGCGGCAACGTTCAGTCTCAGCCATGGAATGAATGATGCGCAGAAGACGATGGGAATTATAGCGGTAGTGCTTTTCACGAACGGCTATCTTGGCCCTACTTTTTATGTCCCTTTCTGGGTTGAGTTTGCATGCTATCTGGTTATTGCCATGGGAACCATGACAGGAGGATGGCGCATTGTCAAGACCATGGGAACAAAGATCACGAAGCTTCAACCCATGGGAGGTTTCTGTGCGGAAACGGCCGCTGCCATTTCCATTATCGGCGCCACGGTTGCGGGCATTCCCGTGAGTACGACACATACGATTTCCGGCGCCATTATGGGCGTGGGGGCTACAAAACGCCTGACTGCCGTCCGCTGGGGGGTAGCGGGAAATATTATCTGGGCATGGATTTTGACAATCCCCATATCGGCGCAAATTTCAGCGGTCATTTATTTTCTTTTAACCGTTTACCAGT
>DNUI01000166.1 GCA_003508565.1 Syntrophaceae bacterium | reverse complement strand
TGTGCATCAATGTTACCGCCGACTCCGAAGGCATCGCTCTTCTTTCTGAAGGTGTCGCCGATTTGGTGAGGCGCTTATCCGCGAATGGCGGCATGCGAAATCCGGGTATCCCCGCTTTCTCTCCCGTCAACACCGGGATTTCCATACCCGCCCAGGTCTCGTACGTGGCGAAAGTTCTCTCTGCCCCGGCCTACGCTGACCCCCTTTCGGCCTGCCTGTTCATGCTGGCCAGACAATTGTCAAGCGGATATCTGTACAAACATATCAGGGTTCAGGGGGGAGCCTACGGGGGCATGTCACAATATGATCCGATGAGCGGCACCTTCGCCCTGCTCTCCTACAGGGACCCCAACATTGTGAACACCCTGCAAGTGTATCGTGACGCAATGGAGTATATAGTCGGAAACAAAACGTCGCGGGAAGAACTTGAGAAAACCATCATAGGAACAATAGGTTCCCTTGACAAACCCATGGATCCGTCGAGCCGCGGATATATCGCCATGATTCGCGGCTTTACCGGCCTTTCAGATGACGACCGTCTGAAATTCCGGAACAGTATCCTCGATATGACACCGGAGCAACTGCAGGACGCCGCATCCCGTTACTTCGCTGCGGCTATCGATTCCGCAGTGGTTGCCGTATATTCCTCATCCGATAATCTGCAAAAAGCAAATGATGTCTTAGGCCAGACACTTACGATAGAAGCGCTGACCTGATATGCATCACCTATCACATTGCGCGGTCATTTTTCCCACTTTTTCTTTGACATAATGTATCTTTTTGTTTACCTTCACTGGCATGGGACGTCCCCTCCGGTGTTCATAGTATCCATACAATCAGCGGGATTTTATGCCCCTCGGGTGACTCCCTTACAATATGAACCACGCATAGTCTCTATCAAATAACAAAAGGACGCGAGTATATGCAAGTTTTGAAAGTACTCCTTGTAGTTATCGCTTTGTGTGTTGTTTCCTGCGCTACAGGTCCGGATTTAAAAAGCATTACATCAGGCGATGTGAATGCGTATTTGAAAGAAACACCCAACGCGGAAGAATATCCCAATGCAGGCGCTGATCTTTTGCTTTCTTATGGATACGTGGAATTTTATACCGACGGCACCAGCGTGAACAGGCATTTACGAAGATACAAAATCTTCAGCGAGAGGGGAAACCGCTATGCATCTGTATCAATTCCCTACCGGCAGGGATACCAGGAGGCAAAAATACTCTTTGCCAATACAATAAAACCTAACGGGCGGGTTGTTCCTCTCAATGTAAAAGACATGCACGATTCTTCTCAATATACGAGCTTTGAGTTTTATACAGATATTAAACAAAGAAAGTTTACCATGCCGGCAGTGGAAAACGGCTGTGTAATTGAATACGCCTATGAAGTAAGAAATCTGAAGCCACTGCTCCCTTTCGATTTTTTTACCACATTTTTCTGTCAAACCTTCATACCCATGGAAGAGGACATCATAGAAGTAGTGTTACCCGCAAATATCGAACTCAAATACAAGAAATTTAACACGACCATTAATCCACTTATCACCCGGAGTGGCAATAAGAAAAAGTACGTTTTTACCAGCACCAAGCAGAAGGAAATAATACCTGAACCCCGCATGCCTCATTTAACAGACAGGGATACATTCCCTCAATTTACCATGTGGACTCTGGATAGCTGGAAGACCATCTCCCGTTGGTACATATCAATGGTAAAAGAGCAAATGCAAGTTGATGGAGATTTGGAAACATTCACGAAACAATTAGTGAAAGATAAAAAAACCGACGAAGAAAAGATCAAGGCAATTTTTAATTTTGTTTCACAGAAGATCAGATATGTGGCAGTTCTGCTTGGTCCTTACACCCACAAGCCTCATGCCGCTCGAGAAATTTTTAAAAAGAGATATGGAGACTGCAAGGACAAGACAACTCTTCTCCTTACGATGCTTACCATCGCCGGCATCAAAGGCTTGCCGGCGTTGGTTCCCGCACATGGCGAATCTTTTGATGAATCAATGCCATCTCTTCAGGTTTTTAATCATGTAATTGCCGTGGTCCCGTCAGGCAATAGATACTATTGGCTCGACGCCACCAATGAGGCGGCCGCTTTCGACTCTGTACCCTTTGCCCGTCCAATGAACATCCTCGTTATTAATTGCGATGGCAGTTACCGCTTTATGAAAACACCGCACACGGACGATGAGAAAGATTTTACAAATCTTGAATTAAAAAGCACTATCAACCGGGAAGGCGATGCCGATGTGGATTTAACGCTGACCTTTTCCGGAAAAGCCGCCGAGGCGTCGAGATATTTCCATAAATATCTGTCCCCGGAGCAGAGGAAAAAACTATTTGAAAGACGAGGCGTAGAGGTCAAAGAGCTCACTTTTGGCAGCTTTACGGACACAGAAGATCCCTTTGTAATAAAACTTAAAGGAATTTACAAAAACCTGGCCCAAAGATTAGACGAAAAGACAATGGCACTTACAAACGCAGTGCGTGTAGATTCATATCGCGATATCACATCAGCAAGAGAGCGAAAATACCCGATCAGCTTCAGGACCTCATTCTACAACAAGGAAAAATATGTTTTCACATTTCCTGCTGGTTTTGTGATTAAAAATTTACCGCCGGCATTTATTTCAGAAAAACCCTTTAAAAAAAGAATTGAAAATTACAGTTTCCATGATTCGACTTTTGAGATTTCTATTCATACCAAGGTCTTTGAGCATAAAATTAATTTGGAAAATCTTGATGATTTCAAAAAACATGCCTCTGAGCTGCAAAAACACGAATCATCTTTAAAAAACATTTTGTTTGAGAAAAAGGAATAATCGCATCACTCGTCAGGACATTGATAGTGAGCCTACACATTTTCAGAGCACGGGGATTCTGGCCTTTCTTCTATACCCAGTTTTGCGGCGCATTCAACGACAATGTATTTAAAAACGCCATCGGGATTTTAATTGCCTATAAGGCTTATTCCATCGGCGGCATATCACCTGAGCAGATGGTGTCACTTTCCGGCGGTATATTTATCCTGCCGTTTTTTCTCTTCTCCGCAATTGCAGGCCAGATAGCGGACAAGTTTTCCAAAGATCTGATCATCCGTATCGTAAAAGCCCTTGAGATCGTAATTATGACCCTGGGAATGATGGGCTTCATCTATGAAAACCTCATTCTGCTTTTGGCTACGCTCTTTTTCATGGGCCTCCAGTCAACGTTCTTCGGTCCCGTGAAATACAGCATCCTGCCGCACCTCCTTCAAAGTGATGAACTTATTACGGGCAACGCCTACGTGGAAACGGGAACCTTCATTGCCATCCTCCTGGGCTCCATTCTGGGAGTGCAGCTCATCTCCATGGACGGCGGCACATGGATAACAGGGATCGCAGTGATCGCCATCGCCGTGTTAGGATTTCTCGTCAGCCTGGCAATCCGTAAAGTTGCGCCCGCCATGCCGGAGCTTAAAATCAATTTGAATCCCATAACCACGAGCATCGAGATTCTGGGCATTACGAGACAAGTGGAAAGCATTTTCAATTCCATACTGGGAATTTCCTGGTTCTGGTTTATCGGAATTGCCATGCTTTCGATCATCCCTGTCTACTGCAAGGACTTTCTCCATGCAAAGGAATCGGTGGTCACGCTGTTCCTCGCGCTCTTTTCCGTCGGTATCGGCGTCGGCTCCATACTCTGCGAACGGCTTAGCTTCAAGAGAACAGAACTGGGTCTCGTCCCGATCGGTTCTTTCGGGCTTTCTTTGTTCACCTTTGATCTTTTTATAGCGGGGCAGCCATCGGTGACTGCATCCAGTGGCCTTATGACGGTGGCGGATTTTCTTAATACGAATTACGGAAGAAGGATATCTCTCGATGTCTTCCTGCTTGCCGCGTCCGGCGGCTTCTTCACCGTACCGCTTTACACCTTCATCCAGCAGAAATCACGCAGGGAGACACGATCCCGTGTCATCGCCGGAAACAATATTACAAACGCCTTCTTTATGGTAGTATCCTCTCTTTTTCTCGCCGCCCTGTATCATTATAACCTCACATACCCCCAGATATTCCTCGTTTTTTCCATAATGAACATCATTGTGGCGGTCTATATTTACACACTGATTCCCGAGTTTTTGTTGCGCTTCCTGGCCTGGAGTGTTACCAATATATTCTACCGCCTCAAAGTTACCGGACGTGAGAATCTGCCCCTCGAAGGTCCCTTCGTGATCGCCTGCAACCATGTGACCTTCATCGACGGTTTTGTCATCGCGAGCGGTTGCCCGAGACCCGCCCGCTTCGTAATGTACTATAAATATTTCGATATGCCGTTTATGAGCCGTGTTTTTAAAGACAGCAAGGTAATTCCCATCGCCGGCGCCCACGAAGATAGGGAGATGATGAACGCCGCATTCGATAAAATTGCCGCAGAGCTTGAAAGCGGCGAGGTCGTGTGTATTTTCCCCGAGGGAAAGCTGACTCGCGACGGCACAATGCACGAGTTCCGGCCGGGCATAGAAAAAATTGTTCAACGGACACCCGTCCCGGTGGTGCCTGCCTGTCTGAACGGCCTCTGGGGCAGCTACTTCAGCAAGAAGGAGAGCGGTAATGAAGGAAGGCCTTCCAAAAGAAAGTGGGCGCG
>DNUI01000201.1 GCA_003508565.1 Syntrophaceae bacterium | reverse complement strand
GTAGTGCTGAAAAGCAGAAAAAAGTGGAAGAAGCTATTCGTTTTTACAAGATGGCGCTCTCGATGGAGAATGTTGATTCTCACACATCAAGCATGGTGAACGAGAGATTGTTGAAATTATCGAAGTGAATTATCTATTAAAAAATTAAGGATTGCCGCTGAAATGGCTGCTATTTTTTAAGGGTTCAAGGGGTCGAGGGTTTAAGGATACGAAGTTCTCATCAATGTGATCCGACGCTGACTATGTACGATGCAATCCAGTACTCTCCCACATCGGGGATGCGCACCTTGTACCACTTATTCCCGCCCGATGCCGTCCACTCAGCGATAATTTCAAAACTATCACCCTTGGAAACAATGCTCGCGATCCCTGCTTGGAGTGATGGCCATTCTCGTACCCTGGCGGTGCGGACGGTTACCGTTGCCATTCGTTGAACGTTTGCGGAAGCTGTTTGCGTAATAACATTTTGGGTGTTGGAATGTGCCGGCGCTTGTGGTGATTTGTTGGTATGTTGAAGCGCTTTGTAGCCGACGAATGAAACCAAAACAATGCAGATCAATGCAATGGCGGCGGCGGCATATCTGAGAGTTCTATACCGGAAGCTGCTTTTCCGTTGAGTCTCCGGAATATGCTTCACAGTGTCAAGGACATGTCTCTTCAGGATCTGATGACTTGAACCGATATAGGCTACCATCATGGCCCTCGATGCGGTAAGGTTGATTAATCGGGGAATGCCGCCTGAAAGTGTATGGATCAGCTTTTTTGCTTTTTCATCGAATATAGCGGAACCTTTGCCTGCCTTGATTAGCCTGAAACTTATATAGTCTGATGTTTCCACCGCGGTGAGGGATTTCAAGGTTGCCCTGATGGAAATCCTCTGGTCCAGTTGTCGTAACCCTTCTGAGTGCAGCCTTCTTTGCAGTTCAGGTTGACCAATGAGAATAATCTGCAAGAGTTTTTCCTTATCAGTCTCTAAGTTTGACAACAGTCTCAGCTCTTCGAGAGATCCGTCGGATAAGTTCTGGGCTTCATCGACGATGATGATCACTCTTTTATCGGCAAGGGAGCGGGCTATCAGAAAATCTCTGAAGGTCTTGATCATTTCATTCTTGTTCGTAGTTTCCATGTGAATATTCAGATCATCTAAAATCGCCTGCAGCAGTTCCTCAGAAGAAAGTCTCGGTGTCATGATGAGGGCAATTTCCGCCTTTTCCTTCCACCGATCGATAAATATCTTGAGTATCGTGGTCTTTCCCGTTCCCGGTTCACCGATGATGAGAGAGAATCCTTCCTTCTGTTCCACGGCATAATCCAGTGATGCCAGGACATCATTGTGCATCTTTGAAGGATAGAAGTAGTACGAATCAGGCGTGAGACCAAAGGGGTCTTCTTTGAGATTAAAAAATTCCAAATAATCCATATAATTTTCTATCCGGCAAGTTTGGTGAATACGTCATACATGGGCAACAGAACACCTGCGACCATAAGCCCCATGAGGCACCCCAGGGTGATTATAAGGACGGGTTCAATCATTTTCCCAACTTTATCTGAGAAGTCATCCACCAGTTTGTAATAGTGCCTGGCGAGGAAAGAGAACTGCTGGTCAAGATTACCGCTGGACTCCCCTATCGATACCATTCTGATGAAGAGCGGCGGAAATATGCTCCGGGCACTCAATGCGTCAGAGATTTTATTTCCCGCGACAACATCTGCTTTTGATTTCAGGATTGCCCTTTTGAACACTTCATTTCCCATAACGTCGGCTGCTACGTCGAGAGAACGGTCAATCGTAATGCCCGCGGTGATGAGCAATCTCAACTGCTCCGAGAAAAGTGCAAGGAGCTTGTTGTAGACGAGGAGTTTGACAATGGGGAGCTTGATTTTTATGTAATCCCAGTGGTAGCGAGTTTCCGGCCTCAATTTCATGGCTTGTATAACTAAAAAAATCAGGACCGGAATGATCAGTAAAATGTACCAGTAGTTTTCGGTAAATTTGCTCAATTCGTAGAGGATGACCGTAAGCAGGGGCATTGTGACACCCAAATCACGAATGACCAGCATAATTTTGGGCAAAACATAGGCGAGCCAGAAAATAACGGCGGCGCCGGTTGTAATAAGAGAGAAAAACGGGTAGATGAGGGCTCGCTTTACCGTGGTTGCGAGATCTTCCATCTTTTGCAGATGATCCGCTACCTCGGAGAGGCTTTCCTCCAAACGTCCCGTTTCTTCCCCCACGCGCACCAGCCGCACCAAAATATCAGGAAATATTTTTTTATGAAGATCCAGGGAATCGGAAAGCCTGCTCCCCATTTCAATGTTTTTTTTTATATCACGTACGGTAGACTTTAATTGTTTATTGTCTATGGTGTCGATGATGTCATCGAGTGCGGAGAGAATCGGAACACCGGCACGTACCATGAGTGATAGATTTGATGAAAATTCAATTATGTCTTTTCGAGTTATTCTCCATGTAATGAATTTGTCGATGATTTTCTTAAACAGTAAACTTGATTGTTTTACATGCAGAACGAATAGACCCCTGGCTGCGAGATTTTCATGCACAGAGGATACGTTATCTGCCTCGAGAATACCCCTGATTACAATTCCGTCGGCATCTAATGCCTTAAAAGAATAATTGTTCATCCAGCCACCCTGAGCAATTCATCAACAGATAGTATACCCTGGGCAACCTTGTTCATTCCGTCATGTTTCATGGGTATCATCCCCTTGCGAATGGCCGCTGCCTGTATCGCGGTGACGGGTACATCAGAATAGATCAAATCCCTCAACTCATTGTCTATCGTTAAAATTTCTCCTATTACCACTCTGCCGGAATAGCCGGAACCGTGACATTTTGGACATCCGGTTCCTCTGTATGCTTTATCGATCTGTACTCCGTATTCTTGAAATACTTTATGCTCTTCATCACTGAGAGTATGCTCTTGCATGCAAAACCGGCATATCTTCCTGGCCAGCCTCTGGGCAATAATAGCCAGCAATGACGAGGATACGAGAAATTTATCAACCTTCAAATCCAGAAGCCGGGGTATAGAAGTCACTGCGTCATTTGAATGGATGGTGGAAAGAACAAGGTGTCCCGTGATGGATGTGCGCACGGCGATTTTTGCTGTTTCTTCATCCCTGATCTCTCCTATGAGCATGACATCCGGATCCTGCCTCATAAAATTTCTTGCCGCAAAGGCAAAATTATATCCGGTCTTTTCATTCACCTGGCTTTGTTTTATGAGGCTTAATTTGTATTCTACGGGATCCTCTACGGTAATGACATTTCTTTCCAGTAGATTGATTTCCCTGAGGGCTGCATACAATGTTGTTGTTTTCCCAGAACCGGTTGGACCGGCAATGAGGATGACACCGTACGGTTTTTGAAAGAGTGATTTAATTGTTTTCACATTCTGTTCATCAAAGCCGAGCTTGTCGATTCTGAGAAGGGGACCGGTACCCGCGAGAATGCGCATCACCACATTTTCGCCGTATATGGTAGGCACGGTTGATACGCGGATGTCGTAGCCCTTGTGGAGAAAGTCGAATGTAAAGGAGCCATCCTGAGGAAGACGCGTTTCCGCGATATCGAGCTTAGAGAGGATTTTTATCCTTGATACGATTCCTGCGTGAGAGAGCCGGGGAAGGCCGTGCCCGTATTGTAATACTCCGTCTATCCTGTAGAATATGTGAATAATATCCGATGACGGTGAGATGTGTATGTCTGTCGCATTTCTTCTGATACCGTCAATAAAGATGAGATCTGTTAAGGACGTTACCACAGGACCGCCCGCTGTTTTTGTCTCCT
>DNUI01000114.1 GCA_003508565.1 Syntrophaceae bacterium | reverse complement strand
GAGGTTGTCTTTTTGGTTGCTGAACCTGGGGTTGTCTCTGTTGCTGATGTTGCTGTACCTCAGGCCTCTGTTGATATTGCTGTTGCCTTTGTTGTCTTAGTTCCTGTCTCTGTGGTTGCGGTCGAGGTTGATAGTTCTGGACGCCCCAAGTTCCTTTCCTTTCCCAACGTCGATCATTTTGCCAGCTCTTCCAGTTCTGTCGAAGTTGTTGGTGAGGAATCCGTTCATAGTCCCACCGGTGCCCGTACCAATTACGGTCTCTGTAGTATCCTCTCCAACCTGGGTCTACATCAAAATAAAAACTTGGAACATTCTTATAATAACGCCAGCCCCGGTTATAATAATGTGAGCGATACCATCGCCCTTCCCACAGGCGCCACCACCAACCATTGTAGAAGAAGATGTCTGCGTCTACATCAGGGACGGCATAGACATACGTCTCAGGCAGCACTATCAACATCGGTGGTGCGGCAAATACGATGGGCGGCGGCAGAGAAATGCTAATGCCCACATCTACTCTTGCCATCGTTGGAATAGGAAATACAAATACCAATGCCAAAAGTATTGTTCCAAAAAGTAACTTTTTCATTTTGTAGTCTCCTTTATCTATAACCAATTTAACCTCATGTAGCCGGAGTTGTAGTGATGCTCTCCTTTCTTTTTTTCCTAACGTCGTTCATCATGCCTTTGATGCCTATCCTGACCTCCATCTCCGTGATGTCCTCCACCTCTGTCATGACCTCCGCCTCCTCCACCCCCGCCATCTGGACCCCACCACCATGGGAAACATCCTCCAATAGATACAAGCATTATCACTAAAACAATTCCTAACATAATGATTCTCTTCATCGCCCCCTCCTTTGACAAGAACTTGTTTTTTGTTTATACGACAATGAAATTTCTCAGATTCCATCTGTCCGTCGTTTTATGCTCCTTATTACAGCATTACAGCGTTTCGTGATAACGGTGACGTTCGATTTGTAGCCGATCCTGCGATGATGAAACATGTGGATTCTAAAAAATACGTAATCGAATTTATGAACCTCAGTACTTAGTTATGGCGTGCAGGATCGGGCAGTGATTCGCAATTAGGCAAATTCTGCTTTATTTCAATCCGTCATGGTGAGCCTCATCTCCTGTGATTGGGTTAAACGTCATCGTCACCGAATCCACAGGCGTGGAGAAAACCTTCCTGGCCGGCGCCTTGACCAACAAGGCCTGCCGGGAGCGTATGTTCACACCCTTCACTTCCCAATATGAATTTTTGAGAGGTCTCCTATGAATCCGAAGACACTCAATAGCCAGACAATCACTCCAATAATCACAACGACATTGAGGATTTTCTTTATGGTGGACTGCATCGGTATGTAGCTGTTAATCACCCATAGAACCACCCCAACGACAACCAATACAATCACTAACTGAATCAACGGCATAGCATTTCTCCTTTCATACTGCGCTTTGGAGGAGGAGGGATACTTCCCTCTCTCCATAAAGCAGTGTGATGTCACAAAACTTGCGCTCGAGGGGGCACCATAGGAATTCAGGATAAATATATATGGACATTCATTCGTGTGATGACCAGGAGCATAAAAATAGTAACTGCAAATGGCCTGCCAATAACAGAAAAAATAAGAAATTTGTAATTATTCTTTAATAATTAATGGTTAGATTAATAGGAGAGAACAGCAGAAAAGCATGAAATTATTCGTTTGGCCTCGCTATTTGGTGGATCCTCAACATATTGAGGGATACTTTGAAGGGAGGTGGCCAGTCTAATCTGGTTCTTTTGTCTCCGGCCGAGCTATCCCGCGCTTATTGAATACCGTTTGAAACAAAGTATGCCGGTAAAAATTGCCAGATGCTTTGTTACAGGAAGGACTGAGCAGGAAAGCCGATTATTGATTTTTCAAGATCACCTAATCGGCGGAGTCGCTGTGTACATTTACTAATGTTGCACTATGAGTGACTATGTGGAACAACAATTACAGCTTGAAACATGCATAAAATAAGACAGAGCCAGCTCCGGTCTGTGAATTTCGATTCGGATGAATATCCGGATCCTTGGCTATACCCTCACAGAACGCTTACCCTCATTCATCAATCGAATGGCCTCGTACTTAAGTTCCTTGTCAAAATACCTGTGCTTCTCTCCCTTCACCATAACACACCTCCATCTTCTTTTTAATAACTGAAACTCTTCGGTGTGTCCACTCATTCGGAGGAAGACCAGGGGAAAAACATTTGTTGCTGCTACCTCCTACAAAGAAATAACGTTGATGTGGAGTAGATTTTACCTACCAATCACCTTACAATAAACCAGCATTGCTTTCAGTCCAATCCATCGATAAAATTGCTCATGTAGTTTTTTACCCAACCTAAACCTAAGAGAAATACAACAAACAAAGAAAAGGAGTGAAGGATTATGAAAAAGAGCTATATCGTTATCCGTGTTCTTGTCGTTCTCATGATGATCGCCGCCTTTGTGGCCTGCGCATCGACACCGAAACAGGAAGGCACAGGGGAATACATCGATGATTCCGTCATCACGGCCAAAATAAAAACTCAGCTCGCGACTGATGATTTTCTCAAGTCATTTCAGATCAGTGTAGAATCCCGGAAAGGCATTGTTCAGCTGAGCGGCTTCGTTAATTCTCAAGCAGCTGTCGAGAAGGCGGGCCAGATCGCACGCGGCGTCAAAGGGGTCGTATCCGTCAGGAATGATCTCATTGTGAAATAGGCATCCGTATCCCTCATAAACACTGTGAACAGTGTAAAGAATCGGATGCTCATAGATAGTCCGCGTTCAGGACCAACTGACCGCTCGTTGCCGGCTATCATAGCAATGTGATAGTCGGCAACGAGCCTTAAACCATCAGGAAGGGAGATCGTTATGCTGTGGACAATCGCTGTCATACTGGTAATTTTGTGGCTGTTGGGGCTGGTGACCGGCTATACGATGGGTTATTTTATTCATATCCTGCTGGTCATTGCCATTATCATTGTGCTGGTCAGAGTCATTCAGGGGCGAAGACCCCTATAGCTGTGAGAATCCTTTTAATAGCATGAAGGATCTGTAGCTAACCTGTCATAATGTTGAGTGTGAAGAATTCCATATTCCTGAAACCGCAGGACATTCGTTTCATAGTTTTGAGTTGGGTGTTTATGCGTTCCGGATCCCCGATGAGACGCAATAACCATATCAAGCCGATCTCTGCCACGGAGGGATAATGACAAAAAGAGTAATTGTTGTTTTCCTGCTCCTTGCTGCAAGCCTATTACCGGGATGCGCTGTCCTTGGGTTGATTCCATTCGTAGGCGGATCCTATCAAGGTTATACTGTCTGGAAGGGCCGTGAGTCGTCAAAATATTACACATATGAAGTCAAAACTATCTGCCAGGTAGTAAGGCAATCTTGTGAACAACTGAAACTTGAAGCAGTGATTCAAAACCCGGCTTTACTGTATGGATGTGCTCTGGAGACAAAAGGAAAGTACCCTATGGAGATTAACGTTTCATATGTTGAAAAGAATCTCACCAAGGTTGTCATCACCATAGCCCTGTTTGGGGATAAGCAATACGCTGAATTGTTCTACAAGACTATCGACGATAATATCCCTAAGAAGATGGGTAGCATCGCACCAACGACAGATAATATCAACAAGACCACACTGAGTGATAAATAACACGCCCTGCAGGGATAAGAAAAGAAGATTAGTACCAGTAATAATTTGGCAATAATCATGTGGCTATAATTACGGTTTGAAAGAGAGTAACGTTTATGTGGATGACCTATCTCAATCCACACGTCGCCGTGGTTGTTACCCAAGTGAATAAGGCCCCTAAAGACTGGCTCAGAATAGAGTCTTTAATATCCTATACATGTCTTGACATTAGCAATCGGCAAGAGTACACTAGAAACGTAGAGATGCTGCAATGCCCGTAGTGAGTCAGGTTACCGGAGCCGACAAGTATTTTAATACATTGACTCCAATACAAAGACAAGACGACATCAGCGGCTCTCTACTATCCCTCAAAAGGGTAATGAAATTCTTGCGAGGGGTTTTTGTTTTAAGCCATGATTGGTAACGAAACAATTTCTTGCTTCGCTCCTGTCATATAATCCTTAGCCACTTTGTTGCCATTTTTCTATATTTTCGTCGCTAAGAGGCCCTTCGCACAGGGATATCCATTCATTTAATGTTTGATGCCAAATCCTTTTTCTTAAAGGCTTTTGTAAATGATTTTTCTCCATCTGCTCAATGATGTCCATTAAGTCATCCCCTACAGTTTCTCTTTTTACGACTCTCCATAATTCTTGTGTTGATTCCAGATCTTTCTTTTCAAACCTTTTCGTTAATATTGTATAGTTGATAAATGCTCGTATCATTAGTGTTTTGCCAATGGTGCGAAGCTTAGAATCAGTATCTTTAAGAAGCCACTTGTTAAAATTCGCTATCAGATGTTCCGTATCTGCTATCTTTTTAGGTTGATAATCCGGCAATAAAGTAAGCACAAAGAACGCAATTTCAACTCTAATCTCAATCGGCAGTTTTGAGAACCATTCAAATATAGTCGTTATTGGGTTCATAATGTCACTTGATGTTAGAATTGATTTTCTCAAGGGACGTTCATTTATTGGCGTCTCGAATATTTCTTTCTCTTAAATCTTGGTGAACACACTTATTCCAGTCGTAACTTGTATTGACCCCATTTATTTTGCCGACACCGCAGTCCATAGTATGATCGCAATCTATATCTACTACAGCTCTTCCATCTACTTTATCTGTTAAAGCGTTTCTATGAAGGAAAACTTGACGAGTAATCGTGACTTCAGCACCTATTTTTGAACACTCAAATTCTTCAAATTCGATGTCGCTTTCTGGCATTGTTTATACTTTCGCTTCCTTCAACACCAAGACGTTTTCAATCTCATCTCGGAACGCTTGATCTGTTAAGATTGTGACCCTTTAATAGTTGATAAATACGGTCTCATACATACGTTCTTTTAAAGACCGTGTTTGGCCAATTATACGGTTGATAGCGGAACACAGCAGCTAACAATCCCTTTTTTAGTCACTCCTTTGAAACATTTAAATTTAGGCAATTCGTCAATAATCTCGCTGAGGCATGGCCGGTTTCTTCTCGGGTTTGTCCG
>DNUI01000129.1:2272-3535 GCA_003508565.1 Syntrophaceae bacterium | reverse complement strand
ACAAAGACAGTAATCCCCAAAGCCTCGAATATATAACGAGCCAGCGCCATATCTTCATCTGTAGCATTTGCGCCACCGGTTATGGCGGCTGCCCCTTCACCAATCATGGCAGGGGTATTCGGCATTACCCGGATGACGCGAACTCCCTTCTTGAGATATCCTTCTATATAGGGTGTGGAAATACCCGCGGCAATGGAAATAATGAGTTTCCCCTTATCAAATGCACCAGCTGTTTCCTGCAGTATCTCCGCCATGTTCTGAGGCTTAACCGCCAGGATGATGATATCAGCATCCTTGACAGTTTTTTTGTTATCATCACTCGCGTTGACTCCGCATGTCTTTTTAAGATCTTCCCGCCTCTCCTTTGCAACATCCGATACAGTAACATTCCCCGCGGGTATCAAATCCCGGGATATAATGCCGCTGATGAGGGCGCTGCCCATCTTGCCACCGCCGATAACACCGATCTTTTTAGTCTTCAGCATATCTTTCTTCTCCCCTGTTTTACCCTTTAAGAGGCTTCCAAAATTTTATTCAGTGTACGAATTTTCACAAGATTATCAATCTTTATTTGCACTCCGTGCAAAATATATGATAGTCACAGTGTATTGTGTGCAGGGAGTATTTGGTTGAAAATGCGGGCCACATGGTAATGCCGGAAAACGCTGAAGCTTTTAACAGGCAATTAACGACATTTGTTGAATCGCTGCCGCAAGTCTGATCTGTGAGAAATGAAGTAACTATATGAGTGAGTTGAAATACCTGCTGGGACCGATGCGGTTCAATTTCTTAATCCTAACCCCTGCCTGTGTACTGCTGGGGCTTGGGACTGCCGTATGGACAGCGGGAACAGTGAGTGCCTCTCTCGCCATTCTTACCCTTGTGGGAGCCCTATGCGCGCATATCAGCGTGAACGCCTTTAATGAATATTTCGATTTCAAAAGCGGTCTGGATCTTACAACAAAACGGACTCCCTTTAGCGGCGGCACGGGAACCCTCCCGGCACATCCTGGTATAGCGCATGGCACCTTACACATAGCATGGATTACATTCGCCATTACAGGNNGGTTTACTTCTCATATTCGTGTACACTCCGTGGCTTACCCGTAATGCATTCTTATGCCTCATTGCGCCCGGATTAGGCTTTGGCCCGCTCATGGTCATGGGGACGGATTTTGTACTCACCGGAACATACTCCAAGACAGCCTTCATCGCATCTCTGGTTCCGTTCTTCCTGGTTAATAATCTTCTCCTTTTAAATCA
>DNUI01000129.1:0-2165 GCA_003508565.1 Syntrophaceae bacterium | reverse complement strand
TATTCACCCTCGTGATTGCAGTACCTGCTTTTATCGGGGCACTCCGGTACACGGAAAATGGAAAAAAGCTCGTCCCCTACATGACCATGAATGTAGTGATTAACATCGCGACTCCGGTACTGGTTGCTATTGGGTTGTTTATTGGGTAGCGGGTTGGTGGAAATCTGCCCGTGTACTCACTACTTACAGTATACGTAATGATTGAAAAAACAGCATTTCACTTTTCATAATGGAGAGGGAGAAGTTATGTTTATATTGGAAAACTTCATCATTGCAGTGGCGAAGATCATTGATATCGCACTTTCTATTTACATGTGGATCATCATCGCGAGGGCTGTTATTTCCTGGGTAAACCCGGATCCGTACAACCAGATCGTTCAGTTTCTCTACCGGGTTACGGAACCGGTCATGGCGCCCGTGCGGAGATGGCTTCCCATGAGAGGCATGGGTATTGATTTCTCACCCATCGTGATCATTCTGGTAATTTTTTTCCTTCAGAGTTTTCTCGTGAAAAGCATGATCGCGCTGGCTGGGCATCTTAGGTGAAAACGTGGTTTTCTTAAAAGAAACGGGAAATGGCGTCATTTTCCATATCCATGTAGTGCCCAAATCAGCAAAAAACGAATGTGCCGGAATACAGGGAGATGCCATCAAGCTTAAAATAACCGCCCCGCCAGTGGAAGGACAGGCGAATGACGCATGTATAAGGTTTTTGTCCGATCTTTTGAGCGTAAAGAAAAATCAGGTAACCATTATCAGCGGCCATAAATCGAGGAAGAAAACCGTTGCAATACAAGGAAAAGGGAAGAAGGAGATAGAAGCCGTATTTTCCATCCCGCCATCCCTCCCTTTCATGAAGGAGGATTGAGGTGGATAGCTACAAAGCCGAAATCACTCTTGCCCCCTTTTTAAAGGGAGGAATATTCGGAGACAATCTTCGCAGTTAAGAGGTTCTCCTCCCCAATCTCCACTATGGAAGAAGAAAACACCATACGAGGCACTGAAAATTCAAAGGTCGCCAGGGCGGCCGGTGTGGTTGGTCTCGCTACCATGCTCTCCCGCATCTTCGGGTTCCTGAGGGACATGGTGGTCGCCGCGTTTTTTGGGGCGGGGCTCACGACGGATGCGTTCTTCGTGGCCTTCAGAATTCCCAACATGCTGAGACGCCTTCTTGGTGAGGGTTCTCTCACCGTTTCCTTTGTGCCAGTCTTTACAGAGTACCTCAATAAAAAGTCAAAAGAAGAATCCTTAGAACTCGCCAATATTGCCTTTACCACCCTTTCCATAATTCTGGTAATCGTTTCACTGGCAGGCGTTTTCCTTTCACCTCTTATTGTGATGATAATGGCGCCGGGTTTTGTGAAGATACCGGCTCAGTATGATCTCGCGGTGTTCCTGACCCGCTTTATGTTCCCCTATATCTTCTTCCTTGCTCTCGTCGCGTTATGCATGGGTATCCTGAATTCGCTGCGTCACTTTGCCGCCCCGGCACTCTCTCCCGTGATCCTTAACATCTGCATGATCCTCGCCGCATTGCTCCTCAGAGATTTTTTTGAGGAGCCCGTCATTGCCCTTGCCGTGGGAGTTATGATCGGGGGTGTGCTGCAGCTTGCCATGCAGTGGCCCTTTCTTCTTAAATTAGGTGTAAAACTGAAACCCGACTTTAACTTCAGGCACCCGGGCCTTAAACAAATCGGACTCCTCATGTTGCCCGCGGCCTTCGGTGCCGCGATATACCAGATAAACATCTTCGTGAGCACTATCTTGGCTTCTCTCCTTCCCACGGGCAGTGTATCCTATCTCTACTATGCGGACAGAATTGTGGAGCTTCCCCTGGGCGTGTTCGCCATTGCTGTGGGTACGGCGGCCCTTCCCAGCTTTTCAGAACAAGTGGCGAAGGGAGATTATCATGAATTAAAGAAAACGCTCACCTTCACCATTCGGTTGATCCTTTTCGTTACCATACCCGCGACGGTCGCGCTAATCGCCTTGCGGGTTCCCATAATCTCCGTCCTTTTCCAGCGAGGCGCCTTTGATATTCAATCAACCCTGCTCACCGCCCAGGCTCTATTGTATTATTCCCTTGGCCTATGGGCCTTTTCTGTTGTCAGGGTCATTGTGTCTGCGTTATATTCCCTGCAGGATGCGAAATCCCCCATGAAGGC
>DNUI01000186.1 GCA_003508565.1 Syntrophaceae bacterium | reverse complement strand
GGCTATCCCCCTGTCCGCATTGATGCAAGGGGCTTGCGGGGAGGTTCTGTGACGTTTACGGATGTGGAAAGCAGCCAATATATTTCATCTCTCCTTATCGGCGCTCCTTACGCTGAAGAAGATATAGAGATACGGCTCAAGGGAAGTACTGTTTCTGAACCCTATATAGATATGACCCTGAACGTTATGGAACGTTTCGGTGCGGAGGTTGAAAAGGGTGATCAGGAGTGTTTTATAGTGAAAAGCGGGTGTACATATTCAGGCCGCAGATACACTGTAGAGGGAGATGCCTCCAGTGCATCCTATTTCTTTCTGGCAGCCGCCCTGTGCCGAGGGCGGGTAAGGGTGATGAACATCAATCCCGAGAGCGCGCAGGGTGATATCAGGTTTCTGGATATCATGGCGAATTTAGGATGTTCCGTAATGCGCGGTGATACATGGGTTGAGGTTATCGGGGGACCTTTACATGAAGGAAATTTCAGCTTCGATATGGGGAATATGCCCGATATGGTCCCTACACTTGCAGTTCTTGCAGCATTCAGGGAGGGGGAGACGGTTATCACAAATGTTTCGCACCTGAGGATTAAGGAGAGCGACCGTATTGCAGCACTGGTAAATGAATTAAACAAGATCGGCGTAGTTGCACAAGAAAGAAGCGACGGACTTGTTGTTGTTGGTGGAAAACCTCGTGGCGCAGAAATTGATACATATAATGATCACCGGATTGCCATGAGCTTTGCCATTGCAGGTCTTGCAGTCCCGGGGATGAGCATCAAAGACAGGCTGTGTGTCAGGAAATCATTCCCAGGTTTCTGGGACGAAGTGAAAAAACTGTATGACCATTCATAAGTCCGTCCGCCACTATGTTTCAATGTGCAGGAAAAAAAGGAGTCAACATGTCAGGAAACGCTTTCGGTGTCCTGTTTAAAGTTACAACCTGGGGTGAATCACATGGCTACGCCACTGGCGCAGTTGTGGAGGGATGCCCAGCCGGTATTGATATTACGGAAGAAGACATTCAAAAAGTGCTCAATCGAAGAAAACCGGGCATGATTGCGTCAAGTTCGCCCCGTAAGGAAGAGGATGTGGTAAAAATACTCTCAGGGACTTTTCACGGAAAGACAACCGGCACACCTATCTCCCTGATCATAGAAAACAAGAATGTTGACAGCGGCGCCTATGAAAATATTAAAGACATCTTCCGGCCGGGACATGGTGATTTTACCTATTTCAAGAAGTACGGGGTCCGGGATTACCGGGGCGGCGGGCGCGCCTCGGGCCGGGAAACCGCGGCACGTGTGGCAGCCGGGGCGATAGCCGGAAAGATTATTTCCCGTGCAGGCATGGAGGTTATTGCCTATACGAAGGCCCTGGGAGGTGTTGTCGCAAAGCTTGACCGAATATCCCGCGGGGACCTTTCTGCCAGTCATTTGATGTGTCCTGATCCGGAAGCCGCCAGAGAAATGGAGGCCAAACTGGAGGAAGCTAGACGATCAGGTGATTCCCTGGGCGGCATAGTAGAAATAATTGTCAGAGGGTGCCCTCCGGGCCTGGGAGAACCTGTATTTGACAAGATGGATGCTGATCTCGCCAAGGGGCTTATGAGCATAGGAACGGTAAAAGGAGTGGAAATAGGAGCCGGGTTTAAGGTGGCGGAAATGCGTGGATCTCAGGTAAATGACCCCATTGCACCGGACGGATTTCTTACAAATAACGCGGGAGGAATACTGGCCGGTATTACGACGGGGGAAGAAATAGTGATCCGGGCAGCCTGCAAGCCTATCCCCTCCATTGCCAGGGTTCAGCAGACCATTAATGTTGAGGGGAAGCCCGTGGAATTATCGATCAAAGGGAGGCACGATGTGGCGGTCATACCCCGGATAATTCCCGTCTGTGAGGCGATGGTGAATATTATCCTGGCGGATCATCTATTACGACAGAAGGCAATTGTATGACTACTATCCAGATCGGCATCATCGGCGGTACCCGCGGCATGGGAAGATGGTTTGCCCGCTTCTTCGAAAAAGCAGGGTACATTGTCCATATCTCGGGAAGAAACAGAGGGATGGCGCTTGACGAAATGACGCGTACTTGCCAGGTGGTTGTTGTAAGTGTTCCCATCGGGGTGACGCATACGGTGATAAAAAAAATCGGACCTTTCATGCACGCGGACTCTCTCCTCATGGATCTTACCTCTCTGAAGCAGGAACCTGTGAAAGCCATGCTGGAAACATCAGCTTCGGAGGTGATCGGCTGTCACCCGCTCTTCGGACCTCATGTCGATATCATTGCGGGGCAGCGTGTTGTTCTCTGTCCGGCAAGGACCGGGAAATGGTTTTCCTGGCTTAAGGACATCCTGGAAAAGAATGACGCCGTTGTTGTGGAAACTACACCGGAGATACATGACAGGATGATGGCAATCGTCCAGGGCCTCAATCATTTTAATACCATTATGATGGGGCTTGCTCTGAGCGAATCAGGCGTAAGCTTCTCCGAGCTATGCCGATTTGCGACACCCGCCTTTCTGGCAAAGATCGAAATCATTCAGAAGGTTTTCTGCCAGAATCCAGGTCTCTATTCCGAAATCATCACGATGAATCCGGACGTCCATCAACATATTGAGGCGTACGAAAAAACAGTGGAGGAACTGAAAAATCTCATTTGCCAGGGAAACGCCGCAGATATTAAGGATATGATCGAGGAGCACGCCACTTTTTTCAAG
>DNUI01000159.1:1745-3105 GCA_003508565.1 Syntrophaceae bacterium | reverse complement strand
CCCAGTATTATTTCCTCTCCCGGCATGGCCATCTTTTGTACCATGACCCCTTCAATGAGCGCGTCCGGTCGGAGCCTTTTTGCATTCTCCATTATTTTCCGGTAGGCCTCTCTGGCATCCTCCACATTCCTGATGCCTACGATGACACCGCATACCTCTGTCTTATGGAGAACCTGCTCCGACACGACTTTCATAACCACGGGATACGCCATGTGCTCGGCAATACCTACTGCCTCATCCTCATTTTTTGCAAACTGCGCGGGGAGAACATTAAACCCATAGCTTTTCAGTATCTCAACACTGTCCAGACCGTCCAAGTGGGTTTTCCCCTGGGCAAGGCACCGCGAAATCGCTCCGGCAGCCCTTTCTTTGTCATGTGTCAAGGTAAACTGAGGAAGGTGAATTCTTTCAAGCCAACGGGCATATCGGTAGATCACTCCGAACGCCTTGGCTGCGTTTTCCGGAAACTTGTACACAGGATACCCGTTCTCCTGCAGATATTTCACACCGGCGGATACATCGAATATGCCCATAAAGCAGCATATAATAGGTTTCCCGGCTCCCCTCGCAACCCTTACTATCGCTTGTGCTGTACCCAGGGCATCCGTCATGGACTGGGGCGTCAAAATAACAAGGGCGCCATCGACTCCTTTATCCCTGATTACCGACCTGAGGGCATGTTCATAACGATCGGAAGACGCGTCTCCGATGACATCAACGGGGTTGTGAATGTTCGCTGTCGCAGGCAAATGGCTCGCGAGATCTTCAATCGTCTCCTTCTCAAACTTCGCCAGGGTAAGATCTGAGGATACCGTCATGTCTGTAGCCAGAATCCCCGGTCCGCCGGCATTGGTGACAATGGCAACTCGATTTCCTCTGGGCAGTATCCTTGTCCGTTTTCCCAGCTTGCTCTCCTGCTTGTAGGCAAAGACATTCGCGTAATCAAAGAGCTCATCAACAGACTCTGCACGGATGATGCCCGCCTGCTTGAAGATCGCATCATAAACCGCATCCCTTCCCGCTAACGCGCCCGTATGAGACGCCGCCGCCATGGCGCCTGCTTTTGTCCTTCCCGATTTTATGGCCAGAACCGGCGTCGGTCTCGCCCCGGAAGTGATCTCTTTCACGGCCTTTACGAATTCAGCGCCCTTCCGCAGCTCCTCTATATACAGCATAATAACCGAAGTATCAGGATCCTCATGAAAGAACTTCAAGAGGTCCAACTCATCTACATCGGCCTTATTTCCTATGGAGATGAACTTGGAAAACCCAATTTCCCTGTCCGCGGCAAAATCAAGGACTGCCGTACACAGCGCTCCACTCTGGGAAATAAAAGAAATATTGCCTGGAGATGGCATCC
>DNUI01000159.1:0-1733 GCA_003508565.1 Syntrophaceae bacterium | reverse complement strand
ACAAGTCGAACACCCGCTTCTTTACAAATCGCGACTATCCTGTTCTCAATTTCCAACCCCTCTCCGCCGATTTCCCGGAAACCCGCAGACACAATGACAAACCCCTTTATCCCTTTTTGTATTCCTTCTTCGATCGCCGCAAGAGAAGCCATGGGAGGAAGAATAATGATCGCGAGATCCACACTGTCGGGGATATCCATGATTGTAGGATATGCCTTGACGCTGAGTATTGACCGTGCCTTGGGATTGACCGGATACAGGGTACCCTGATAGTGGCCGCTCAAAATATTGGCAAAAATGTCATGCCCCACCTTTCCTGGCGTGTTTGAGGCTCCCACAATGGCCACAGATTCCGGCGAAAAAATAGCATTAAGACCAGGCATTTTTACCACCTCTCATTGTTTCAATATTTTCGGTTCTTTTGGATTTACTAATATGGTCATCCCCAGAATGCTGTTCACATAATTGCTTTCGGGAGTGTCATCATTCCGGAATTCCATTCCCGGGTTGAGTGTCGTGATGGCCGCATGGCCAACTATTCTTTGGCCCACCCTGCCCAGCAAATCCTTCGTTCTGACACCCCATATATTATGAAAAATAAGGGGTTTACCCTGATAATTTCCGATGTACAGCATAATATGACCCCTGCGCCATAGCAAGGTAAGATACGGTATTCCCTGCTTCAGAATCATAGATTCTTTCTCTTCCGGAGAAAGGTCCTGGAATTCTATGAACGTACCCCCCTCCTTTGCCTGGTCAATGGAGTTCCTTGGCAACCAGATGCCGAAAGGAGCGAATATATCCTTGGTCAGGGATGAACAGTCCCTGTTCTGATATAAGCCCCCCCAGCCATAGGGTTCATTGATCAGCTCGTTGGCCAGTTTCGCAATATTAACATTAGTCAGTTTCAAGGGTTTTGCAGTTGCCGTTTCTTTTGTTACTACAGCTCTTGTAAGACATGCCCTGCCGTCGTTATCCGCCACCGCTACAAGAAGCGTCATAGTAGTATCGTCTTCCTCAATTTTCGGAAACATCGCTCCCAATGGAGCCTTAAAAAGGTACCGGCCGTATGCATCATAGAGGGACACTTTATCCTTTATAAAAACCGCGTACTGGCCCGTTTCCCATGCCTTTATGAAATCGTTGTCTACAAAGGCCAGGCTCCTTACAGACATCCACCCCACGACATACGGAGTTTCAGCTAAAACCCACGCTTTGTCCTTCGTCGTATGGGATATAAAAACGGGCGTATTGGGGGCCACAGAGGACTCTTGGAGGGTATCGAAAGGATATCCGTTATGTGAATAGCTTGCGTTTGCAAAGCGTGGCTTATGGGTGGGCAAAACCCGTACATCTGCATTCTCGACAGTAATGGCAACGATACCGCTATTGGGATAATTTTCCAGGTTGGCGCCGGCAGTCAACGCTTTCAGCCATGATTTCCTATGCTTTCTCCCATTTTCACCATACCCTAAATTCTTTCTATATTTTTTAAACCCCCTCTCGATAATGTCTATCTGATAAAAAGGCTTTTCCCGATGCCATGGCTCAAAATACAGTGAGTTATAATGAGCATCTATTTTTTTTTGGACATCGGCAGTGACAAGCTCTCGATCGGAAGAAGATTTATCGATATACGACAGGTGATCCTGCTTGAGATCCTGGATATCCCTGATCGTCTCAGGAACACTCACGCACCCGCATAAGAGAAGTCCAACGAAAAGTGAAAAGAA
>DNUI01000115.1 GCA_003508565.1 Syntrophaceae bacterium | reverse complement strand
TAGCCTGCAAGGCAATCGACACGGAAACCGGTAAGGTAACAGGTTCCGCACGGGGAAACATTGCTAAAACCGCCACGATCGCTGATTTGCTGAAACTTGGTGTTGGTAGCGATTCAGCACCCAAAGAAGACATGGATCAAGCGTTAAACAAGAATGAACACGAAATCAGTCCTATTGAGGAAAGAAAAAAGGTTTTTGCAGGAAAAATAACATGGGATTTTGAAACGGGCGATCTGCGCGGGTGGAAAAATACAGGAGATGCCTTCAAGAATCAGCCGACGTATGGCGACAATCCGACCGCCCGCCATCGTGGCCAACCCTCTAATCACCAGGGCGAATACTGGATCGGCGGTTTTGAAAACCGTCATTATCCCTCTGATCCTGCCGGTGGCATCCAGGGAGATCGTCCCCAGGGAATACTCACCTCGCAACCATTTACTATCACGACCTCAATCATCAACTTTCTCATCGGTGGTGGGTGTGATATCAATACAGAACGTGTTGAGTTGATTGTAAACAAGCACGTTGTCCTTCGCACCACGGGCAAATGTACTGAAACGATGGAACGGATTTTTTGGGACGTCTCTCCTTATAAAGGTCGGATAGCTCAAATCAGGCTTATCGATTCGTCAAGCGGTGGCTGGGGACATATCAACTTCGATGATGTTAAGTTTGAATAAGGAGATTCTCCTTTATTTTCAGGAGTAACATTCCTGAGTCTCAAGATAATTCTTGCGCTACCGATTATTTCCATCTTTGAAAGCTCTAAATAATCAATACAATAATTATAATAATTAGTGTTCTTACTGTGATTAAAAGATGCAATATTATGTGCCGAAGTACCAACGCCAAAAAGCATTTATAATATTATTCAAAATCTTTTTTGAGAAACTTTCGTTCCACTTTTTATTCTTCTTTCCACCTGTTACGATTTGATTTTAACACCAAATTATCATAGTCATCCAGCATGCTCATTTTACAGATGAGTGAGATGCTAAAAAAGATAGAAATTTTAATTATAAGTTTTGGGGTAGCGGTTATATCCACCTCTTCCTGAAATCGCTATCTTCGATATCTGTTGTTTGATGAAACATTTTGAATAAGCGTCATTCTGCAACTCCGCAACAGAATGACGCTTATTCGTAGTAGGTGGCGTGCGCAACAATAACCACCGCCTGACCGCCGGAAAATTTTAAACGGTTTTTCCTGCGGTGTACTTCCTGAAGTCAAGAATTGACTGATTCTGAGAAACATGCAAGTGTACAAACGGTAATGGTCAAGATGTGGCAGTGATGTGCGACGAGTAGGAAAATACTGATATCTGCCATTTCTATTAAATTAATCTCTGTGAGTATATGTTTAAAAAAGGATTGTCCCCGAATAAATTGATGGCCCGGATGAGTTTGATTTTTTTAAAAATGCTCGGCTGGCGCGTTGAGGGTGAAATTCCTGACATAAAAAAATTTGTCATAATTGCCGCTCCACATACCTCGAACTGGGATTTTCCCATCAGCCTTGCGGTTGCCTTCGCGTTAAAGATCAAAATTTACTGGATGGGTAAGGCTGCCATGTTCCGCTGGCCTTTTGGCGCAGCCTGCCGGTGGCTCGGAGGTATTCCTATCGACCGCAGCAGGTCACACAATGTGGTCGAACAGTGTGTACGGGCCTTCAACGAGCGGGATAAGCTCATCAGGGTAATTCCTCCTGAGGGGACGCGTAAAAAAGTCAGTTACTGGAAGACCGGGTTTTACCATATTGCCAAGGGGGCCAATGTTCCCATTGTGCTGGGATTTCTCGACTACCGGCACAAAAAAGGTGGAATCGGTCCCATATTCTATCCCACGGGGCGTATCGAAAGTGATATGAAGGAGATCAAAGCCTTCTATGCCACCATCACGGGCAGGCATCAGAACCTCTTCAGCAATGTGATCCTCCATTCGTAGTGCTCATTGCTAAGACCTTGTTCATGGTTTCGAGGATGTATAATACGAGTCAGCCTTTTTTTATCGAGGTGTGGGAAAAGATAGCTTCCTGTTATTAACAGAAGTTGAGTTATCGGGAATATACAAACTTTCGATCGCAAATAATTGACTGAAATCCACAAATTAACATCTCTGATTTTCAGTGTAGATTTCGAACGATAATCATCGAGTTAAAAGAGTGAATAAGGACGAATCGCCCGACGCTGTCTATAATTGCGCCTGCATTACGACTGTGGATAAAAAATAATTGACATACAAAATGATTTTTCCTAATATTTATCCTGCCAGCAAGCAATGTCTTATCAAACTTGCCGGATTGATCACTTATATCCTCTTTGCCATCTATTGCCATGATGAATATCAGGAACGTGTTTCCGTTAAGCGGCTTAGGCAAATCTGTATCAAAATCCGTAACGAAATGAGCCTCGCTGATATTGTCAACGGTACCGGCGTATGTTTGTATCAGCCGTCTTGCTCAGGAGCTTCTTATGCAATTACTTAACCGGATATTGCTGGGTCATTTTAACAAATATAAGATTACAATCGTCAATCAATGACCTCTTAGCCTATGCCAATGCAATAAATTGGTTATCGAGCGCTGGGGAATAGCATTTGACAGACAAAAATAATTTCTCTATAGTAACATAAAGAAAAGTATCGCCCTATCAAACAAATATCAAAAGCAAACCAAAGTTTAATAGATCGGTCTATTAATTATTACTCTTAACTAAAAACTACGGGCCCATACTACATTCTCACAACGTAAATGAGGAGGTATTGAATTATGAAACCCACACCTTTTTGCTACCTCTCTCTTTCGGATTCTAAACGCATTACCATTAGCGAGGTATTTCTGCTCACCGTGGCATTGTTCGTATTTCTCATGGCAGCATTCCAAGCTGACTCTGTTCAGGCACAGCAATTCCCATCTGTGTCCACGCCACGCATAGCCACGCCTGCCACTACGCAGGTGTTGAAAGTCCCTCCCGGTGCAAAGAACGCACTGGTCATAGTCGTGGAAGAGAACACCGCACAGTCCTTCAGTGTGACATGGTCGGGCATGAGCAACGCAATGCGAACTATGGTCATAAAAAATCTTCTTCCTCATGAGATACGTTCAAAAATAGAAACAATCAATAATACTGTCCGTACAGTTCTGCCCCAAATCGATATCATGGCTGTGGCTGAGGAGCAGGTGCGCCGCCATGTCGCTGCTATGATGAAGCAATCGGTGCGTAATCTGAGAAGTCAATTCGGTCTTCCGGGATCAGGCTGTATCAGCGGGATACTGGATACCATGATCCTCCAGGCCCCGGCGGTTGGCAATGACATGTACAAGGTCTTCAGGGACAGATACGGCGAGTCCGGATTGATGAACTGCCTGAAGGAGACCGCATTACCTTACTATTACCGTGTGGAAGTCCTCACTGATCGAGAAGCATCATTCCAGAGATTTAAAGACGTCCTGTTGAAATTGCATCGTGAGGGGTATACGATTGACATCCTTCTGGACATACATGGTTGCGGCGCTGAGAGAACAACGAAAAATACCGATGATTGTGGTGCCATTGGACTTTGTTTCTACGATCCATATCACCCTACAAAGTCGGACCGCAGAAATGCGGATGCACTCAAAAAGATTCTTGATGGCAACAATGGTCAGAAGTTACGTATCAATGCCGTCTACATGGTTCCATGCTGGGGTTCAGAATTCAACAGTGCATGGCGTGAAATAGGAGCAAAAGCATCCAATGGTCCTTTGCAGGTGAATTACTATGTACTGCTCAGCCCCTTAGTATTCCTGGATGCATTCACCCGCCGGGAAATGACGCTAAAGGCAGCTGCAGATCAAGCCTATAATGTTGAGAAGGTTCTCTTGAATGGGATCAGCTTCACTGTGAAGATAGATCTGCGACCTGATTTAAACAGACTTCTTCCCATCCGTTATGTGGCGCCAAAGCCATGCGGTGTCACGTTGCCGGTTGCCGGGTGGGTCGGATTGAGTACGAAAATCGATTACAGAGGAAATAAGGATTATTGTATCGGTCAAGTTGGTCCCCAGAAGTTTGAGTTTCAAAAAAGCTGTCCGGTCGGTTATACAATGGTTGTTCAGGGAGGGGGGGACAGGTGCAAGCAGGATCTTCTCGGTCCCCTACGTGATCAGGCACACTGGCAATTTGACCTTGGGCCGTCATACGGTCCCGCAGTGGACACGGCTCTTGGTACTATTTACGGGAAGGATAAGAAGCCAGTGGACAACAAAGCGTCCAGTAAACGAGTCCAAAACACAAGCACGTGGCGTGTGCGCCAGGCCCTTGTGTGTAGAGGAGATGATAAGTGGTACTGCTTTGGGTCAGCCGGTCAGATGTGCGGTGGTATGCCACTCCCTGGTGTGCCTCAGGGAGAATACTGGGGCTGTACTGGAACTCAATGCGTCATAAACGCGGGGAGTATGGAACACGATAAGTGCTGTTATGATAATCCCAAGGTAGGCAATATGTGTGGTCCCGGAACTGCCACATCACAGGTGTGCTTAAAGGAATTAACAAAGGCGGCCCATCGAATTGTACATCGCCTATTTTGGAAGAGATGGGTAGACACATGTTACGCCAACACAACAGGAATAGTGGATCATGCACAGTATTGCGCACCTTCTGGGACCATTGTCGCACGAGAAGACGCCTTCGCATGCTGCAATGAAAAGGTTCGAGCCTACAATCCTGCAAACGTACAAGACCAAAGACGTGCCAAGACCCAGGGTGTAAAGATGGATGGGACATTTGTTCCGGCCGTCTGTGAATAGTTACATCAGCGGAGAAAATGAGCAGAAGTTTTTTGAGTAGGTGCAGTCAATGATTCCTTCGATTAGCGGCAGACCTGCATTCCTTGACCCATGCATTTCAGCATTTCACTTTTAGGGACACGCTTTGGGGGGTGATAATTGATGCGAGATCATTTTGAAGCCTTTCTCCAGGTATACGAGGAGCGGTTCGAAAGGAAATACGGATTCTGGCGACCCTATCTTCAGAAGGTCATTTACCGGTATCTCGAGTGCGGAGATTTGCACAATGGCTTCGCCCGTGTGAAATGCAAAGACTGCGGCCACGAATATCTTCTGGCCTTCTCATGCAAGCGCAGGCATTTCTGCCCCTCATGTCATCAGAAACGGGTGGTAGAATTTGGGGAGTGGTCACTGCATATTTCTATTGATAATAATCAGAATTTAAATTCTGTAACTCCATTTAGTTGTAGGTGCATCTTGCAACGCCCTCAAGTCACAGCCATTATTGCCCTCCCCACAATTCACAACATCTTGAGCCTGTAAAATTTTATAATCTCCATAATCCCAAAGACCTCATAAAAAAGAATATGGAGGTGTATCATGACCACGAAAGAAGCAATTACCCTGTTTAAATATTATCTTCAGTCAAACCATAAACAGCGAACCCTTGATAGTTACCGCGTTATTCTTGACAGATTTGCGGCGATCTATGGACAAAGATCATTGGATGCCATAACCCCTGATGAGATCTTTCATTTTCTGGAAACCCTGACACAGAATCTTGCCAAGTCAACACGGAGGCTCCGGTATGCGCAGGTGAAAGCCTTTTACAATTTCATCATTGACCGCTGTTCTCTGAATATGAGAAATCCCTGCAACACACCATTACTCAGCAAATCCTTCAAGGCACCTAAGCAGCCTCCACACAAGATTCTCGACCGGGAGACGGTAGACGAAATGATCTATGATACGAAAAGGCAACGAGACAGGCTGCTCCTGGAACTACAGGCACGTTGTGGATTAAGGATTGGCGAATTGCTGAAGATCAGAGTGTCAGATGTTTCTGACAGAACTATTATTCTTCGGGAACCAAAATCAGGCAAGGAATTGGAAATGGCCTACATGCCGGAGAATGTCGCAAAGAAACTGACGGAGTACATCAAGGAGAAAGCCCTTCAAGGGGAAGAACGGATATTCCCCATCTGTTACTCTACGGCACGGTCTCTTATCAGAAGGCTCGGGGCGAAACTGAATGTGCATGTGTCACCCCATGATCTTCGGAGATATTCGGCGACGTATGCCAGCAGAAACGGCGTTCCTCTTGAAATAGTATCGAAAGTAATCTTGAGGCATCGGGATCTGAAAACAACGCAGGTCTATCTTGGGAAAATCAGCGATTCTGAGGCAATAAGATGGATGGACATCCTGCATGGAAAATAGGATTGTCAACAATTACCGCTTGAAACCGCGAGGTCTTTGGGGTAAGAAAACTGTGCAGGTCATGGCAGTTATGATTTTTCAAGAGGAAATTTTGATATGTTACCTCACTCTTGTCTAAATTAGCTTTTTTGGAAAGTTGAGCCCTGATTTGGTATAGAAGTATTTGCCAAATCTCAAATCCAAAGGAGGGCTCAACCATGAGTAAGTTTAGTAGCATATTCAGCCAGCTGTTACAATTATTTCCTCGATTCGAGTTTTATCGCATGGTGAAGGAGACAAAGGCAGAACGTCATGCCCGGGGGTTTACCTGTTGGGGGCAGTTTGTAGCCATGCTTTTCTGTCAATTGGGTCGAGCCCATTCTTTGCGAGAGATTGTCAACGGTCTCAGGAGTTGTGAAGGGAAATTGCGGCATCTTGGTATCAGCGCTCCGAAGCTGTCAACTTTAGCCTATGCCAATGGGCATCGTCCCTGGGAACTTTATCAGAGGGTGTTCTTCAGTCTTTTGGAGCGTTGACGCAGTCAGCTCAACGCGAAGAAGAAGTTCCGGTTCAAGAACAAGCTGGTCAGTCTGGATTCCACGGTGATTGATCTGTGCATGTCCATGTATGACTGGGCCAGGTTCCGCCGCACCAAAGGAGCCGTGAAGTTGCATCTTGTTTTGGATCACGATGGGTATCTTCCGTCTTTTGCCGTAATTACCGATGGGAAATGCCATGATGTAAAAGTCGCCCATCTTTTGAAGTTTGACTCAGGTACCATCGTAGTGGATGACCGGGGCTACAATGATTATCATCTTTTTGCCAAATGGACATCTGAAGGGGTTTTCTTTGTGACCCGGATGAAGGACAATGCCCTATATATTGTCATAGAAGAGAGAGAGGTCCCTCGGAATCGGTCAATGCTGAAAGATGAAATCATTCTCTTTACTGGCGCCGGAGCCGCGGAAAAATGTCCGTACCCTATGCGCCGTATTGAATTCTATGATGCTGAGAAGAAGCAGACATTCGTTTTCCTGACCAATACCATGAAATTGGGGGCGACAACGGTGGCTGCCATCTATAAGGATCGCTGGCAGATAGAATTGTTTTTCAAAGCACTGAAACAGAACCTGAAGATCAAGACCTTTGTAGGAACAACCCCCAATGCCGTGAAAGTCCAGATTTGGACAGCACTGATTGCCATGCTCATTCTCCGGTATCTTCAAATCAAGGCTGCCTTCAACTGGTCACTTTCCAATCTCGTGGCTCTCTTAAGGATGAACCTCTTTACTCATCGTGATCTCTGGACCTGGCTCAATGAACCTTTTGAAACACCACCAACACCGTACAGTCAAGAACAAATGAAACTTTCTTTTGGATAATTCGGACAGCATGATGACCGGAAGATGGAAACCTGATTTTGAAACTGATGAAAACCCGTCCAAAATGATAATGATTTCAAAAAGCATTATTATAAAATTGCGCTAATTTGAACAGCAATGAAATGATATACAAAAGAAAAAGCATTAGAGGATTCAAGTCAGACCCTGTTGCAAAGGATATGTTGGTCAGGATACTAAACACAGCATGCAGAGCGCCCTCGGCGATGAATACGCAGCCATGGGAATTTATTGTAATGACGGGTGATGTTCTGGAAAAGGTGAGGGTGGCTATTGTTGATAAATTAAACATGAAAGCACCTATGCACCCCGACCATCATGCGGTCAGTTGGTCGAATGACAGTATTTACAGAGAGCGCCAGATTGCACTGGCCAAGAAACTTTTTGAACTCATGGGCATTTCCAGAGAAGATAAAAAGAAAAGGGCAGCGTGGCTGGAAAGGGGTTTCCGTTTCTTTGATGCTCCTGTTGGCATCCTTCTTCTGACTGATAAATCATTGAGCGATCCAGGGCCTCTGCTTGATCTCGGGGCAGTCATGCAGACCCTTTGCATAGCCGCACTGCACTTCGGGCTTGGCACCTGCATTGAAGATCAGGGAGTCTTGTATCCTGAAGTTTTGAGAGAAATTGTACAAATACCGGATGACAAGAAGATTATTATTGCCATTGCTATTGGATACCCTGATTGGGACTTTCCGGCGAATGCTTTAACGAGTGACCGCGAAACTCTGGAGAACAATACCCGCTGGATTGGCTTCTGAAGCATCATTGTCCAGGGCGAATCTTAATTATTTCGTCTGTCAAATAAATGAGTATAGTATCTCTTGTTTGTGAGTGTATAGGATTTTCACCGACATGCTTTCTTTTGAATGGTATTCCTTAATTTGTCACACATTTTGTTCTCAAAATACCTTGACATATCGCATTCTTTTCTTCATATGCTTCTTTTATAAAAAAGGTAGTTCTTATCAAATGCTGATGGGGAGGAAAACATGAAGTGTTTCGTTCGTTGGATTTTCACTACGATGATGGTAGTCATATTTCTTATGGTATTAGCTCAAGGACTCGTGATGGGGCAGTCAATGACTGCTGTTCCGGTTCGCTCGCCGATAGTGCAGGCCGCGTCCCTAAGCTTGGAGGTACAGATTACAGCCGATCACTGGCAGCAAGACATCCACATCCCCGAAAAGTGGGGTAAAGAGCTGCTCCTGGAGGAGGAAAGGGCTCTTCGCTTCCGATTTACGCGGATCAGTAGCAATCCTCCCTCAACGGTTTATTATCACATATATAAGGGCAAGGCTCCCACTATGTTTGCGTCTGCACGGCCCATCGCGTCTCGATTGATAGGTGCACCGCCGCATCAAGGGCAGAGCCGACAATTCGATATTGACTTCAAGGAGTTTTTGCCGGCCAAGCCAGACGGGTTTGATTACCACGTAGTGCTTTCGGGGCTTGCCGCAGGGGGTGCGAGTTCGATTTGCTCAAATGTCTTGAAGGTCTCTTACAAACGACAATCCGTCACGAAGTTCCCCACGCCGATACTTCGGAGGGTCGTAGGCACCAGAAACGCGCTGGGTCAGGAGCTCCTGCACCAGCAGACACCGGTGGCCATGATCACCCAACTCTTCAGCGTCGAAGGCAGTGATCTTGACGCATCGCCCCAGGAGACCGTAGTGCAGTTTCTGAGGCAGAACAAAGTGCATCATGAGGTACGCCCAGAGCATAAACTGACTCGCGCGTTACCGGCAGGAGGAGCCTCGCTCTCGCTGAGGGTGCCACGCTCTCTCAGCCACGGGATGTACTCCGTCAGAGTGAAATCCCCCTGGGGGATTACCAATCAACTTCCTGTCTATATCGGAGGTAACCGATGGGCAGACGTAGCTCACTGGCAGTTGGTGGAAGGCGGTGTGTATGAAAATCACGCGTGGACTGAAGAATGCCAGGGCATCGCAACAGACGGGAAGTACTGGTATATCTCCAGCAACAACAAAGAACGCCGAGCTCTTTACAAGTTCACTATGGGTATGGAGCTGGTGAAGAGCACCGATGTTGCAAAGCATGGCGTCGTTAGCGCCCATATCGGAGGCCTTGATTATTTCGACGGCAAGCTCTATGTTGCGCTGGAGCAGCCGAAACAGCTGCTTGTAATTGACACCGAATTCAAGAACGCCAGTCTGCACCAGTTCAGTGGAAACGACCCGCTGGGCGGAACGTTCGCCTGGTGCACCATTCATCCAATAACCGGTGATTTGTGTACGACAAAGTTCGATGGTGCCAGTGCCCTCTTCTCATATAGGAAAGCAGCAGACGGCAGCTACGTCTTTGCCGGGTCCGTGCCTCTGGCCAAAACCGTCACACGGGTTCAGGGAGGGGACATCACACCTACGGGCAAGTTAGTGCTCGTCTCCGACACTAAGCCGCGGGGAGGAATACACGTATTCAACGTCTTCACTGGAGAGTATCACGGTGCAGTGACGTTCCCTGTTGAGAATGGATCACCCCTGCCAGACGAGTTGGAGGGTCTCGCAATATCTCCTCCGGGCACGGCTGTCGTCAAGGGAGTTCCGGTGAACGTGCATCTCATTCTTTTGGACAACGACTACCCGAGTAAAGACGATGTCCGTTTCAAGCATTTCAGCCCGCGCAATTTAGGAGATCTATTTGACTATTAGCCTGAGTCCCGTCACTGTTAGCGTCATTGAGACTTTTGGTGGTTTCCTCAGATCCAACCTCACTGCCACATCCTCATGACGGCACGTTGTTTCTACAGCAAAAGCATGTGCCGCGTCGCTCCACCACTGGAACTCAAAAAGTTGGAGACGACATTCGGTACAGAGTTTTCAGGATGCTCCTGAACAGCGGAAAGATTACGAAGGAGATCGTCGTTATGCTCTCCAAATGGCGACAGAGTTTTTTTATTGAAATCTTCCTGAAAGTGAGAATTTAGGATATTTCCCAGACATACTTTATTTCAAACGATATTCAATAAGCGTGGGATAGTCCGACCGGAGACAAAACAACAAGAATAGACTGTCCGCCACCCTTCAACGTATCCCTACCATATGCTGAGGCTCCACCACATATTGAGGCCAAACGAATCATTTCATGCTTTTCCGCTGTTCTCTCCTATTAATCTAATCCAACGTTATTAAAGGATGATTCCAAACTTCTGCTTTTTTCCGGTTATTGGCAGGCTATTTGCTATTACATTTACTAAACCAATTGGATAATTGACGCTCTCTGTGGCAAACTGCGGAGAATCTTCGATTCTTAGGTAGCAATATCATTCAGTATTCGACCGCTTACCCCGCAGAACGCTACGGGGAATTCACTCGCTACCGAAATCAAGGCGAACGGAGGCTAACATGTCTGAACACACGAATCAACCTGGTTCGGATTCAGATGCGAAATTTCTTGGGTGGCAGAAAACTTTGTCGGGGGAAATTTTTCCACTCTTCAATATTACTGTCGCAGAACACCCATCATATCGTTCTACAGTGAGTGATGCGACCTTACGCAGACTGCGCCTACGGATTCCGCGAACTCCCTCTCCATATCCTGAGATAGGACCATCACCGTGGCATAATCTGGGAATTGAGTTGAATCATCCTAAGACCGCAAGAGAAGCTATAGAGATCGCCGGATTAGATTACACCATCGTGAAGAGGCCAATAGAGTTGAAAACGGAGCTGAAGCAAGATGCGTATGCAACTGTGCGAACGGATACCGGAGATGTTCTGGGCATCGTAGGAAAAAGTTACGAGCCAATTCAGAACAGAGATGCTTTTGCTTTCTTTGATGCACTGGTTGACGAACAAGAGGCGGTGTACGACACTGCGGGAGTCCTTGGCCTCGGTGAGAGTATTTGGATTCTCGTTAAACTTCCGGGCTACATTAAGGTCAATGGCAACGACATCGTCAACAAATATCTCTTGCTCACAAATAGTCATGACGGCAGCTCACATATTCGAGTGAAGCTCACTCCCATCCGTGTCGTCTGCAATAATACTTTGACTTCTGCATTGCAGGGGGCGGGAGAAGTTCAAATCAATCATACATCAAACGCCTTACGGGATTTGGAACAGGCAGGCACAATGCTTGGATTGTCAAATTCCTTATACGAACAACTCGACGTTATGTTCAACTGTATGGCGACCAAGAAGATAACGGAGGAGCAACTGCGGGAGTATGTGCAGGCACTGGTTCCGGATAACGAAGAGGCGGAAAACTCTGCAAGAATTGAGAATATCCGCAGCAGCGTGCTTCAGTTGCATGACTCCGGCCGAGGCGCGCATCTCTCGCGCGGGACATTGTGGGGGGCTTTCAACAGTGTAACCGAATACACGGACCACATGATGTCGGGTGGAGATTCGACCACGCGATTGAATTCAATCTGGTTTGGTCGCGGAGAGCAATTAAAGTTGAAGGCGTTCCATTTAGCGGAGCGAATGATGCGGGCCTGCACGTGATAGGAGCGAAAACCCTGAAGGTAAGAAAGTTGGTTCATGACCACACGATGCTTTATGCTCTTGAAAGCAAGGAGCATAGAGTAA
>DNUI01000191.1 GCA_003508565.1 Syntrophaceae bacterium | reverse complement strand
TGACGATACTACCCCTCCCATTGCCTTGATCGACTGGTCGAACTCCAGCAGGCGTTTTAGGGAGACGTCCCGCTGGTTGGCTTTTGCCGACATCTTCAGGTTCTCAAACTTCTGCAAAGCGATGGCAAATTTCTTTCTCTGCGAATTGGTGGCTTTGGTGCGAACTAACTTGGAAAGGATACCCATCTGCCTCTCAATGGCAGGTATATTCTTCCTGGTCAATGTCAAACCGTAGAGATCATCGCCTTCCCGGGCTTTCATCAGTTTTGCACGCCCTGCGTTGATTTCCAACTGGATGTTCTTGATGGTCTGCTGGACTTCCTGAGAGTTATCTCTTACGATCGGGGTATGCGTTTCCGCCTGCAATGGCGATGTCATCATAATCACGACAGCGATGAATACAATAAACTGCAAAGTCTTTCTATTCATAATCTGCCTCCTTCCAAATATGCTACTGGCAATGCCCTACGTTTTCTACTTTGTTATACTGATCGAATGCTTGCATACGTTTTGAATAATATTGAGGGTCGGAAATATCAAGGGCAGCTCCGAAATATTCGAGGTACTCCTTTGTCAACGACCCGTGCCATTTCGTGCAGTCCTGCCGGGTCGTCGCACAGGCCGTTCCACAATCCGTGGGCATCGGGATACCTCTGGCGGAAGTGGTTGTCTTGCATACCTGCCAGCAGATATGTCCTACACCCTTATGACTGGGCTTGCATGGCTGATAGCAGAGGCCGCCCTTATATTCTTGGCCATGCAGACAGGACTTGGGGACAGTTCCCACACCCCGGCCATAGCTTTCTTTGCCGAAAATATGCGCATCTCTCCGGCACGTTCCGCCGTCGTCATGATACCCTTGAACACAGATCGGGTAGCAGCGAGGCCCCACACCCTTGAACCCTGCTTCGCATAGCTTATACCACAGCCCAGCCTGTTTCTCGCCACCTTCAATTTTCTTCACCTTGCCAATGCCCCGGCCATAACTCGCTATAATGTGAACGTCTCGGCGGCATGTGGCGCCATCATCATGATAACCCTTCGGACACGCCTTCCAGCAGACAGGACCGACACCCTTTAACCCGGTTTTGCAGTGAACGTAGCACAATTTGGCATCCATCACGTGGTTTTTATCACAGGTAGGCATCGTGCCTGCACCCCTTTTGTACGTGTTCTTCCAACAAATTTTCGTTTTCCACTCTTCAGCCGCCATAGCCGATGGAATCGCTACGACAAAACTCAACAAGACGACCCATACGGCCGCCAACCTTGCCACTCGCATAAACCCCCTCCTTTCTTGTCCCTACGTTCTCTTTAAAAGTGTTCTGATTACACAATCAAAAAGGCAGGAACCTGTGACGAACCTGCCTCATGGTTATTTCATGAAAGATTGAATTGCACTATGGAGCAGGTTGCGCTCTATTTTACCGACAGGGGCAGCTTCCCCGCGGAAAGAAGGATATTCGAGGGTTCTCTCTTCCCTGTCAGTTTGTGTGGAATATATTCATACGTCAGGTATGTATCGACATAGAGAGTATAGTCGCCACCACGAAGCGTTGAAAGCTGTTTGCCAAGCCTCAGCTTCCCCTCAAAATGGGTTGTGTTCCATCCTGGGCCGAGCATGTCGGATGCATCCGCGACGGTCGTTTCTTCGGCGACAATGTTTCCCCGTTTATCCTGAACCTTCATGTTGGTCTGAAGCTTGAATGCCGATGCAGTGGATTGTTTCTTCTTAATATAGTCTATCGCCTCCTTCACGGTGCAATGATAGAACCTTCGCCCGTAGAAGTCCGGTGAAGTTCCCCGCTTACATTCCAAACGGTCGAGTATCCCTTCTTTATATTCCTTCACATGTGGCTTCGTCGGCTGTTCGGTGAAGATCATGTTGCCTATGTATCCCGAGTTGCGATACGTCGGAACGCCTGTTACCTTGTTCTGTGTTGCCTCAGGGTGCGGCCCCGCCGCTACTAATGATGGGAAGATCAAAACTGCCAGTCCGGCGCCAATCAAGAGAATCCTTGTAAGCGATTGAGATCGTTGCATAGTACTCCCTCCTTATTGCATGATGATTTTTTTTGTTAAATGCCATGAGGAAAAGTTATTGGGAAACTCTGCCCCCCTGGAGTTTCGGAAAGGAAAATTACGGAACCTCATTTTCGTAACTTTCTCCAACGCTAAGGGGTTAGGTTGTAAATTAACCAAGGATAAGGTGGGAAATAATGATTATGAATACTGCTAAATGATTGAAACGTCAAGTGCTAAACTTCTTCACGATTTACTCTCCTTGCTGATTTATGTTTCAAATGTTGCATTCTGAAGCAAATTTACGAAAACGAGAGCTCAGGAAGACATTCACTTTTTTCTTGAGCGGAAAAATAAGCGGTTCATGTGTAGTATGTTTGAACCCGAAATCAATGGATTGATCAGATGAGAGGGATCAAAGATAAGTATTTGAAGTCAGAAGCCTGCATCCACGTAGAACATACTTTCTATCACCCAGGAGGTACAAAATGCGTAGCCATGCATTCTCATGCGTTGTGCATTATAGTTATGAAAACTCTGACCTGTGCTCATCTGACATGCGGCTTCTCGCCATGCTCGAACCTCGCCTGCCGGGCCTGCCGTAACGCTTTCTCGATAGGTTCTATGACATATCCTGTGATTCCCCGGCTGACCAATGATGCAGGAGACAGGCCAGGACTGACTGTCCCGGAATTTTCTCATCCGTTCAAACACGCCGCGTGGATAATAAGTGTATGCTTTGTTCTTGATACGATCTGCGAAATGCCCCCCGTCCTTGATCTCGACCCAGAGTTTCAACGAGGGAAGCCAGAAGTCCGGCAGGTACCAGATGCCGTCCCCTAAATCGAAGCCCTCTTTTTCATACTCGAACGGCAGGCCCACCGCGCCTCGATCCTGCTCCGGAATCGATATCCGTTGTATACTGTCTCAATGGCCTTTGCGTCTGTCATGTCTTTCCTTTCCTGTACAAATTATTTTGTTTTAAAAACAGGAGAGAAGCGGTTCCGCTGGCACTGCTTGGCTTCGTGAAGGGTGCTTCTCCGCAGCTCTCTGCTCTCGCCTCCCTTTCGCAAATTATCGTTCGCACGGCCTGGGAATGCCGGGGCAAGGCTGCTTGAGGCGCCTTCTTGCATGATCTTTGATCATGAAATGAATCTGCAAAATCGCAATATCTCGGTTAGGATCAGGTTAATTGGAGGCAGAGATTGCGCCGCAGCATTGTAAAGCGTAATAGGCAGCATGAGCTTTGCGCATCATGCCAGCATTTACGATATGCTCTGTTATGT
>DNUI01000267.1 GCA_003508565.1 Syntrophaceae bacterium | reverse complement strand
GAGGACAAGGTATACGAACTCAAGCCAGGGGAAGCGCTGACTTTTGACCTTCATAACAAAGCATTACAAGGAGACCTAACGTGAAAACATTGAAAAAAAGTGTAACCCTTACAATGAACCCGTCGATTGACAAGAGTTCAAGTGTTGCGCATGTCGTGGCCGAGCGAAAACTCTACTGCAAACCCCCTCGATTCGAGGCCGGAGGGGGCGGTGTGAATGTCTCCAGAGCCATAAAAAAACTGGGAGGGGAATCCATACTCCTTTATCCCGCAGGAAGAATAACGGGCGAGAGACTACAAGAACTCCTGGACCAGGAAGGCCTGAACCATCGGCCGTTTCCTATTCAGGGAGTGATCCGGGAGAGTCTTGTCATTTTGGAGGAATCCACCGGTCAGCAGTATCGTTTTGGAATGCCGGGACCGGAGATTCAGAAGGAAGAATGGGAACAATTTCTTCAGGAACTATCGGCCATAGAACCCTCGCCCGATTATCTGGTGGCCAGCGGGAGCCTTCCTCCGGGCGTGCCCGCGGACTTTTATGCAAAGGCGGCGCGCATAGGAAAGAAGAGGGGAGCAAAAACGATCATCGACACTTCGGGGGAAGCCCTGGAGCAGGCCCTCATGGAAGGAGTATATCTGATCAAGCCCAATGTCCGTGAATTCAGGGAGATGGTCGGGGAGGATATCAAAGAGGAATCACAGATCAAGGCAGAGGCCCTAAAAATGGTCAAGAGCGGCCGGTGTGAGGTGCTGGTCATCTCCCTTGGCGCGGCAGGCGCCTTGATGGTTTCGGAGGACTTCGCTGAACACATCCTGCCGCCGACCGTGCCGATTGTCAGCAAAGTTGGGGCCGGCGACAGTATGGTGGCCGGTATCGTCTTGAGCATTGCCCAAGGCAAGCCGCTCAGGGAATCCATCCTCTTCGGTGTGGCAGCCGGCACGGCAGCTGTCATGACGCCGGGAACGGAATTGTGCCGAAGGGAAGATGCCGAAAGGTTGTTTGAAAACATGGTTTCAGGGTCCTGACACATCGTATGTATTCGAATAAGAAAGCTGCCATGAGATTACCCGCCCATAAGACCAAGATCGTCTGCACCATAGGGCCGGCATCCCGTCGGAGGATGTCCTGGAGCGCCTGATGGTATAGCGAACGCGATCCATGATGGCACGGACGCCGTTATGTTATCTGAAGAAACGGCAATAGGAAGGTATCCTGTCGAAGCCGTTGTAATGATGGCTATAATCGCAACCTCTGCTGAACGGGAACGAGAATCTATAAGAGATTTATACGATTTGCCCGCGTACTTCAGAAAGAGTGCGGGCTCTGGCAAAAGCACCGTTGAAGATATTGTTTCTCTTGATGCCGTTGAAGCCGCCCAGGCATTAAGGATCAATTATATCCTCGTTACCATGCAAAGCGGGGGCACACCGCGCCTTATCTCCAGATTCAAATCCGGCACTACAACTTGTTCAAAAACGGGGTGTCCTGAGATAGTGCCGTGATTGCTGGCGTTTCAATGACCGGGAAGTAGAGAATAACCTGCGTACCTTTATCAGATTGACTTTTTATCTCAAACTTCCCACCATGCATCTTTACAATATCCTGAACAATTGCGAGACCAAGACCGCGCAGGCCTTCATCCGTATGGGTACTAAAGAACGGTTCACAGACCCTTGTCAACAATTCAGGGGGGATACCGGGACCGTCATCCTGAACGGTGATCGCCACAGTATTATTCTGTGGAAGAGCGGAAGCACTCACGGTAATGTTGCCTCCCCCGGACATAGCCTCCAGGGCATTCTGTATAAGATTAAACAGGGCCGTCTGAACACGGTATCGATCTACGTGGAGAATGGGAATATTCTCATCCACATTCACAATAAGATTAATGCCTGATTTCTGCATGAGCGGTTCAACAAGGGGTAAGGTCTCATTCAAAAGTTCAGGCACTGTTGCGGCCTCAAAATGCGGTTCAGGGAGACGTGTGGCATGACGTACATTCTGGATAACCGTGTTGAGCCTCTGCGTCTGCTGAACAATAAGTCCCAGTTTCCTGCCGGCATCCGGCGGTAATGTATCATGTTCCAGGAGCAGTTTGGCGAGACCGGCAATGGAGTGCAGAGGCGTACCAAGGTCATGAGCCAGCGTTGCCGTAAGATATCCCAATGCGGTAAGCTGCTGGAGCTGATTCACCTGCTGCTGTAATTGAACCACCTTGCGCGTCGCTTCCTGTACCCGCTCTTCCAGTTGCCGATGGAGTTCCTGGTTCCGGGCCAGCACCATTTCAATTTCATTTGCCATCAAATTAAAATGATCCGCCAGCTGCCCCCATTCATCCCGCCTGGGAATGGGAATTCTTTTCATGTATTTCCCTGACTGGAATTCGTCGATCGTATTAATAATAACCCTCAGCGGTCGACCGATCAGCCACCTGTAGCTTATCGCGAAAAAACAGAGAATGGCAAATAAAAGACCCATGGTGCTGAAAAGCAGCAGGCGCTTTGCCCGGGATAAAATTTCCAGCCTGCTTTGAGAAAAGACAACCACTCCCACAAAAACCTGCGTATCCTTTCCCGATGAGAAGAGATACAACAGCCCCAGGGCAGGTCCGGCATCCGTACTCAACTCAATGCGTTGTGTTTTCGACTTTTCCATAGCAGCACTTATGACATTTTCTGGCCATTCATAGGGAACACGCCCGGCGCCTACAATATACTCAACTTCGCCATTCACCACGGAAAAAAGATCAATACGTGCCAGCGTGTCATCAGATTTTACGTGGTCCTGCAATGTGTCGTCGAGAACTGAGAGCCCTTTCCCTTTGGGAAAATGTTGATAATACGTGATAACAGTTTCCGAAAGCTCCTCCATCCTGTTCATCTGCTGCTCGATGAGAATTTCGTTTAAAACCCTCAGCTGGATCCAGCCCCAGACAGCCATAGTCACTGCAAGACCAAGAACTGCCACTATCATCAGGCGTGAGCGGACGGTCATGTTAGAGACTTTATATTTCGCTGTAGTGATAATATTCCACAATGTTGACAATAAAATACCTTCTAAATTAATTATGAATTATTCACTATCGCATCACTGATCTTACATAACTCATTTTGTATATTTTACGCGAGCCCCAAATCAATCCCTTAATAAAAGGGAAAGAAAGGCATTTTCAATACACTTTGTGACGACATACAATCATCAACAGCAAATATCAAAATAAAGGGAAATACTCAATTATTCCATAAAATATAAATGGCACAGAGATTACATCTCTATGCCATTTATACAGACAATAATAGTACTTCGAACATTATTTTTGGGGGGGTAATGCATCACTCGGCGCCGGTTTTGGTGTAACCTTTTTTATAATCTTTTTGGCGATAACGGGCGTCACCCTGATGGCAATATATTTGTCTTCTCTCTTAATATAACTTACCCTCACTTTGTCGCCGGCCTTGATTTTTTCCACAGGTTTATCCAGAGTGAATCCCATAATTTCCGTTTTTCCTTTAACCGTACGCTCAACTGTTACCATCGTATCGGATATATCCTTAACGACTCCTGTAATGCTGACTCTTGTTTCCTTAGGTGGTTTCACAGCAAACTTTTTTGACGGCACAGTTATGGCAGGGGTTGTAGAAGGTCCTTCAGCAGCGAATATGTAAGCGCAGAAGACAAACACAAAACCCGCTACTAACACCATCAGACGTTTCATTCTGTCTCACCTCCTTATGAAATTCTTTTGTAGACTTCCAAAGTATTGGTACTAATTGAATTAAATAATTTCAAGGGTGCAATCTATGTACCATGTAAACATGGATTCAAAAAAATTTAACAAACTATACATAATCACAGGATCTTAACCTACTTCTTGCAATCTGTTTCATTAATGGAATGGAGAATTAAGCCCCAAGCGTTGAGTAATTTTTCATCAATTGAGACTTTTAAAGAGGCTACTCTCCGGCGTGATACCCTCAGCCCCACCGCATATTGAGGACGGAACAGATTCACATGTCATTGAGTTCAACAGGGTAGCTGCCCTATAAGTAATTAGAAAGATTACAATATAGCATCAATAATACTCAGAGATTCGTGATGCCATGTTTTTTTGTAATCATGCGCAGGGCGGCAGGCATGACGTCTATGACAATCGGTAATAGACCCGGTTGTTCTCCGTCCACATCCAACTGAACGTACTGTTCCGAATGTGCCTCAACCATCCTTCCTGACAACATGAAAACATTTTTTACTTCTTTGATTTTACCATTATATAGTTTGGGTAAATTCCAAAATACTTCTGCCAGACTCAGATCCCCGATTACTGTTATTTGCAGCAGTCCGTCATCAATAACAGCATCAGGCGCTACCCACATGCCCCCACCGTGATACTGTCCATTTGCCACGGCTATATTCCAGACAATGACTTCCCTGTCGTACATGTCGTCAACCTTAAGCCGTACTTTTTTCTTGCCATAGAGAAATATCGAAACCAGAGTAGACCAGATAAAGGAAATAAAAGGTCCGAAGACCTTACTGTTTCTATTGACACGGTCGACAACTTCACCTCCAAGACCGAAACTTGCGATATTATGAAAATAGCGGATATGTAATCGCCCCTCACGATCATGGTATTGAAGCCTTCCTAAATCAATGCTCTTTATATATCCCTCTTGAATCGTATCTAGAGATTGTTCAATCATTATGGGAATCGGTGCGGTTTTCACAAAGTCACAGCCTGTTCCGTTCGGTACAAACCCCAGAACGGCATCAGTCTTAATCGGTCCCTTCTCATCCATGAATCCATTCACAACCTCATTAAGGGTGCCATCCCCACCTACACACACTACCAAATCAGCACCTTCACCAAGACACATCCTGGTTATGCGTGTTGCGTCCCCCGGTTTTGTCGTCAGATGAGTTGTAAAAGAACCCAGCCGATTGCGAGCCTCAACCTGAATGCGCGGCCATTCTTTTTCTGTCGCACAATTGCCTGCGCGTGGATTCACAACGAACACAATTTTTTTTGATGCCAAGTCCGTCATCTGTTTTCTCATTTGCAAAAAGATATTGTTATACTTTTATCCTCCTGTAGACCCAACAATGAAGAAAGAAAAACAGAGTCACGGGACCGCCGAGCCGAATCATTTTTTTTGCCGCTTTTTTCACATCTTTCTGCTGATCAACTTTTCGGTCGGCTAAATACATGCCGAGCAGGCCGCGATTGATCATGCGATGGAAGCGTGCGTTGGGCAGGCGGGAAATGCTCAGGTCTGCCTGAGTGTAAAAATGCGTTAATCTTATTATCATATCATCGATGTTGGGATAGTAAGAACAAAAATTCAAATCTCCACCTGTACGATCCTCCTCCTGATCGATCAGATAATCAAGGAGAATATGCAATCCTTGCACCCACGGGAAATATGCCTCTTTGATATTCCGCGCCAGCTCTCCGGAACAATCTTTATGAAAAGCATGGGCGACAATACAGAAAATACCGAGAGTGGAACCGGTACACGCCGCAAATTCATACCAGCTCATTTCAGGTAAATTATTTTCGTAAGTATCAAACCATGCCTTTAACCGCGGCACACGTTCCTCTGCTCTCACATGCTTATGGACTTGCAGTTCACAATAATAGCGGGCAAGTTCATGTAAGGCGGGTGCAATGATAGTATACGTTGGCAATCTTCCAAGTATTTCCTGGCAGGTTTCCACAAGAGATTTCAGGTAGCCGCCGTCATCCTGTTCATTGCGACGCCGGTAATACTCCATCCCGGAAACATGTGGGGTGAGGGCGTGTGGCATTGATTCATGCAGGGCAAAAAAATCATCCGGATCAAGGGATGTACTGCGATCACATAAATTATCCAGATAATCGCTTATGGTCTGGTAGGCAACAATAAAGCGGATCACCTCATCATAGCGGTCTCCCGCTAATAACGCGTATATAGCCCCACCCTCACAATGAAAATCCTTTGTCTCAATACTCATGAGGGCCTGTCTGCGAAGCTCGGGATCGGGAATTTTTTCTGCCCGCTTTTTCCACTCCTGCAGGTAACGGTGAACATCAGGACGCACCTTAAGAATAATTTTCGTCGTCATCCTCCACAGGAAAGTCGGGTTGTTCACGAGGTGGCACCCCTCATAAATTTTATAATCATGCATATTCATAACACAAGGAACATTTTAACTCAACCTGCACAGTATAATCATGTACAGGAATTGCCTTGACCCTCTCTTTCATTTCATGGTACCGCTGGCACAGTTCAGCCGCCATTTGCGAAATGTGGCATGACGTTGATTACAATGTAAACAGCTCTTAGCGACACCACATTAAAATATTATGCACCAGAAAGAAAAAATAATTGTTATCGGCGGGGGAGCGGGTGGCATGATGGCCGCGGGGAGGGCTGCCGAAAGGGGTGCTCACGTGATCCTCCTGGAAAAGACCCGAAAACTTGGACAGAAAATACTCATCAGCGGCAAGACTCGCTGTAATCTGACGAATGTCAGAGATCTTGATAGATTTATCTCCATGTACGGTCCAAACGGCCGATTCCTATACAGGGCTTTCCAGCACTTTTTTCACGACGATCTTGTTACTTTCTTAAAGCGCTATGGCATAGAGACGAAAATTGAACGGGGAGGAAGGATATTTCCAGCGTCTGACAATGCCGCTGATGTAGTATCAGCATTCAAAAAATACCTGAACAATTACGGTGTTCACATAAAAACGCACGTCAGGGTCACTGCAATTCAGGTCACCAACGGGAAGATAACAGGTGTAGAGACAGAAAAAGAGAACTATCAGGCCGCGACGGTCGTTCTGGCGACAGGAGGAAAAACCTACCCCGCAACCGGGTCTACCGGAGACGGCTACACCATGGCCGCTGCCCTTGGTCACACCATCATTAAGCTGCGGCCGGCCTTAGTCCCCCTTATAGTAAGGGAAATTGCCCTCGCAAAATCCATGCAGGGTGTTAGCCTTAAAAATGTCCGTTTGACAGCGTTCCAGTGCCGGGCAGATAACATTGATCCCTTTCTGACACCGGATTATGACACAGGCCGCGGTATGGGGAATAAGCAGCCGCACCATCCAGTAATCGAAAGCCGCATGGGGGAGATGATGATTACCCACTTCGGTATCGGAGGGCCCGTTACCCTCTTGATGAGCCTGGCGATTGTTGATGCCCTGGAACATGGTCCCGTGAGTATTTCCATAGACCTCAAACCCGCCCTCACCAGGGAACAGCTGCGTCAGCGCCTTCAGCGGGATTTCGACCGCTTCAGTAAGAAAAAGTTTCGCAGTATCCTCAAAGGACTTCTTCCCGCCAAAATGGTTGAACCCGTTCTTTCACTGACAGGTATCCCTCCAGATCCACATGGGCATCAAATCAACGCCGGAGAGCGTTCCCTCCTCCTCGATCTGCTGAAGTCTTTGCGCTTTAACATCAAAGGCCCTCTTCCCATGTCATCCGCCATTGTCACTGCCGGCGGCGTATCCCTGAAAGAAATCGACCCTCGCACGATGGCCTCGCGTATAATCAAGGGGCTCTATTTTTGTGGGGAAGTTATGGATATTGATGCCGATACGGGAGGGTACAATCTTCAGGCCGCCTTTTCCACAGGCTACTTAGCGGGCGAGCAGGCCGCAGCATATGCTGATTCCACATTGCGTTGAAGCGATCGACTGCCGGTATAGCTCACGATGATGCCCTGCATCGGGATTATCCATGGAAGAAACTTAATGCTCCCTCCCACAAGGGATAGGAATGTATATGAAGAGCAATAGCAAGAAATCTTTGATGCCCTTGGCCATCCTGACCGTTATCGCCATTCTACTGTGCAACCCCTGCCGCTTCATATGCCCGACGGACGATCATCATGGCTTCTTTTTCAAGCAGTCGCAAATGATCCTCACCCAAAAAACTTTCCATATAGATTTTGTTGATGTCCTCCGTGCCCGACGGACGCGCAGCAAACCACCCATTCGCGGCAACCACTTTAAGCCCCCCGATATCGGCACTATTGCCTGGGGCGCGGGTGAATGTGGCAATGATAGGCTCACCGGCTAGCTCTTTTACTGA
>DNUI01000242.1 GCA_003508565.1 Syntrophaceae bacterium | reverse complement strand
ACTTTACTCTCGGGTGTCACTACTGTCTGCCCGCCGGGAGCCATGATCACACCACCTTTTTTAGTCGGCGCGCTGCCGGCAGAAGCCTGCGGAGCGAACGGTAGCGGCTGGGAAACCCTCTTTTCTTCCTTAATTTGAATACTCAAATTTCCATGGGCGATAGCTACAGTGGATATCCTCACATTCTCGCCCATGACCACAGTCCCGGTTTTTTCATTCATAACAACGACAGCCACGGAGTCAACAGGAATGTCGAGGTTTTCCAAAATAGATACAAGCTTCACCACGTTTATCCCCGCATCCTGCTTGATTTCTACACGAACAGAACTTGAATCGACAAGCCTTGCATCAACAACGCTTGACATTGCCGAGTTGATCACCTCCGCCATTCTGGTTAACGTTGTGAAATCTGATTGATAGAGGTTTACGGTGAGGACCTTGCTCTTCTCAAATTCATGGGTTAGTTCCTTCTCCACGGTAGCGCCGTTTGTGATCCGACCGGCAGTGGTGTGATTTTTTGTCACTCCCCCGCCGGCAGCGCCACTCGCCGAGAATCCGCCGATAGTGATAGATCCTTGCGCAACGGCATAGACAGCGCCGTCCGCACCCTTAAGGGGGGTCATGAGCAAGGTGCCGCCAAGAAGACTCTTGGCGTTACCGATAGAGGATACATCAACATCTATCCTAGTCCCCTGCTTCACGAAAGGCGGCAACTTGGCGGTGACCATAACAGCAGCAACATTATCCGCCTTGACATCTCTGGAGGTTGGTATGACGAGCCCCTGACGGTTCAGCATATTGACGAGGGTTTCCTTTGTAAACCCATTTTTCACGTCATCACCCGTGCCATTCAAACCGACGACCAGCCCATACCCGATAAGCTGGTTGTCCCTTACCCCGCCGATATTTGCGATGTCCTTTATCCTTGCTGCATGCATACTATCCACAAAAATCATACAGAAGAGAGCACATACCACTACACCGCATATTTTCATTCTATATGTTGAACGTTCTCTCATGTTTTTCACCATTCCTCGGGACATTAGAACGGCCACACCCAGTCCACAACACGGGTGAGCCAGCCCGGTCTCATTTTGTCGTCCACAACACCTCTTCCCGTGTACACAATCTTTGCATCGGAAATGTATTGGGACAGAATTATGTTATCGGAAGTTATGTCATCAGGTCTGATAATGCCACTGATGATGAGATACTGATCCTCCGCGTTTATTGTAAGTTGCCGTCTCCCCTCGATGACGAAATTCCCGTTTTCCAGGATACTCATAACCCTCGCCGATATTCTTGCCGTCAAATTGCCGTCACGAGTGGTCTTCCCTGATCCCTTCTGAGAATTGTTAGCGCTTCCGGCTACTGATATAGAAGCGCCCATATTGGGATTACGCGACAGGATCGATTGTTCCAGGCCCAACAGAGATGTAATGGCCGCAGACGCGCTGGTATCCCTGCCGGTATCCGTGCTTGCATTATTACCCCCTATGGCGCTCTCACTCACCACAATCGTGAGGATATCATTGACTTGCCGCGCTCTCCGGTCAATAAAAAGCGAGTTCATGGCATTCTCGCCCGGCCAGATAGTTCCCGGCGGCCTCTTTACCGTCTCCGGTGTCGACTGTACCACGGGAGGACGTTCGGCTTTCACGTAGAGATTGCTCGAGCAACCCGCCATGAAGATGACCAGACACATCACACATATTTTCATAATAACCCGATAATTCGCCATTCTTCCCCCCTTTAATATTCTATCATGACGGAAGAGTCATCAACGACCCGCGCATAGATTGATTTATTGGAAGATGTATTCCTCACCTTTATGAAATCCCCGCGGCTTCCGTCCTCCTCGCAGAGGCCGAACGTCATGATTGACATGGGACCGCTTTCCAGTACGACTTTTACTAACTTCCCCCGTTTAATAGTCTTCACAGACTTAAGCATGTTCCTTTTGATTTCGTTATTCTGCATTACATCACTATAAAGACGCTTCCCTACTACATCTTCTATTTGTTTCATCACGTGTACCGGTGTCTGGATAAACCACTTCCGGACAAGCTTAACGTCCCCGTTGCCTATTTCAGAATCCCGGTGGAGATATTTTGTACTAACCACCACATCAATCGCCACTTCCATGCGTACACGCACCGGTATCTCCCTCAGCAAGGTCCCTTCATCATGAATGACAACCGTGAAGGTCGAATCTCCTATATACGCCTCTTCACGGATACTCTTTACCTTATAGCTGATTTTTTCCCCCTGCATGCTTACGTCTTGTATTCTGCCTAAAAAATCGACACGGATATTTCCCTGGGGCCAGGGCATATTCGCCTCAATGTAATCCTTTACTATTCCTTTTATTTTACCTCCCTTGAGATATTCAACATGCGCCGCCGACAAGGGCAATACACCGAGAGTAATGAAGAACAATGTAAAGGAAACAATTACCGCAATAAAAGCATGTTTTTTCACAATCTATACCTCATGACATGTAGTATTAGCGTTTCAGGTTACTCACCATCTGCAGAATCTGGTCTGCCGTTTGTATTGCTTTCGTGTTAATTTCGTACGCCCTCTGGCCTGCAATCATTTGCACCATTTCATCGACAACATTCACATTTGACATCTCGACGGCGTTTTGCGTGATCGTGCCGAATCCTGTATCTCCCGGGTTTCCCTTTACAGGAGATCCCGAACTATCCGTGATATCATAAAGATTTCTCCCAATGCTTCTCAGTCCGGCCGGGTTGATAAAGCGGACCAGTTCAATCCTGCCGCTTGCCAGTTTGTTTTCTATCTTATCCCTTGCTTCCCATGTTCCATCAGGCAGTATCTGAAATTTAACGGCCTCCTGGGGTACTGTAACCTGGGGGGTCAGCTTAAGACCTTCAGGGTTAACCAGAACACCATCCTTGTTGGTCATAAAACTTCCCGCCTTCGAATATACCGTACGCCCATTATCGTCGAGCTGGAAAAAACCGTCACCCTCAATAACCCAGTCATAAGGGCTTTCCGTTTGCTTGAAATCTCCCTGTGTGAACATCTTTTTCGTCGCCGTTATTCTGGAACCCATACCAACTTCTACACCGACCGGTATCTGAGCCCCCGACGATGTTTCCGCTCCGGCTTTCTTGCCTGCCTGATAGAGTAAATCCTGAAACTCAGCCTTTGATTTTTTAAAACCAACAGTGTTCACGTTGGCCAGGTTATTTGCCACAACGTCCAGGTTAATCTGTTGTGCTTCCATTCCCGTCGCTGCTGTCCATAACGATCTTAACATACGAAACCTCCTATAATTATGACCTGCATGATCTTATTATGCTAATCTTCCTATTTGGCTTGTTGCTAACTTGTCCTGATCCGCGATAGTCTGGATGACTTTCTGGTAGACTTCCACAGAACGATGAATATCGATCATATCCGACATTTCTTTTATTACTTGGACATTCGACAATTCAATGTGATGCTGTCTCACCAGGGGATCACTCTTCTCCACCA
>DNUI01000244.1 GCA_003508565.1 Syntrophaceae bacterium | reverse complement strand
ACAATCCCGCAAATATTTGCCTGAACATATCCATATGCATCCTGAAAAGTTCGGAGCGCATTGACACAGCCGGATTTAAAAGGATCATTGTCGCCGTAACTCATGGCTATGGCGATTCGCTTGTCCACAAACGCTTCCTTGGCATGCGGCAACAAGGCAAAACATCGATCCATCCACAGTTTCGTCTGTGCGGACATGGTAAACCAGTAAACAGGGCTGGCGATTACCCACACATCCGCTTCAATCAGCTTCTTATATACCGTTTGCATATCATCCTTGATAGCGCATCCCTTGCTGTTTGGTTTCTGGCAAGCATAGCATGATTTACATGGGGCGATTTTCATTCCATGGATAAACAGCGTCTCTACTCTCGCGCCAACCGCCTTTGCCCCTTTGGCAATCATACCCGCGAGTACGGCACTATTACCTTTCTTTCGCGGGCTGCCCAGTAACACGAGGACTTTTTTCACTACTTTCTTTTTGGTCATCTTCCCCTCCCGTGATGCAAAACCTGTTTCATTAACATTCATGAAAAACTACAAAAAATCTGGCGCGTTGCCAAGCGCCGAATCCTCCCGCAAGAGGCCTTATCTGTTCGTTGCCGTGTCTCCGTAAACATATCGCCACCTAGACGCTTGAAGCCTCACTAGGTCGGGTGCAGTATAAGACTCCCTCATAGAACTGATTATCCATTCCTACCCCGGCAGCATTCCTTTCCAGCGGGCAATTGCGTTCATCGCCAATGACCTGCCCTGCTCATAACCTTCCTGAAGCACATGGCGGTCCTGGCTGAGCCGCGTCACGCGAAAGCTTTCCGGCGGACAAATTTCCACGACAGACACGCCCTCCGGGGGTGTGCGAATAAGGGCTACTGCATTGTTATAGCGCTCCACACGCTTCACCATTGCCTGTTGAAGCGCAGGGTGACGACGCACATACCAGCGCATAAAGTGTTCAGATATGCCATGGCACTTGCTATAGGTCCGATTTCGTGAACGAATAACCATAATACGGCGGGCGCCACGCCGGATCGCCTCCCCGACCGGAATCGCATCCGTTACTCCACCGTCCGTCATCGGGCGACCTTCGACCTTCGGATAGCCCCGGTAAAAAACCGGCATCGCGCTGGATGCCTTCAGAACATGCTCGAGATCCTCGGCACTGGTTACTTTGTAGACCGCACGACCCGTTTGTATATCTGTTATGACAGTGATAAATGGCTTGTGTTTGGAATAAATAGCAGCCAGATCAAGACGGATTTCCCGTATGGTGATATCCCAGAGCCAGTCAAGATCCATTAAATGACCGCCACGGATACACCTGGTTATGTTGATAAATTCCGGCCGCAGCGAGTAATCCATGAAGATCCTCCCATTACGGCCCCTCATTTCGGCCAGGTATGCCGCGAGATTGGAAGCACCTGAGGAAACGCCGATATAAAAATCAAAAGGATTAAATTGCGCTTCGAGAAAACCATCCAGAAGCCCTGTTGAGAAAACTCCCCGTAGCGCGCCACCCTCGACAACCAACGCTGTTTTGAATGATTGTGTCGCTAACACTGTTTTTTTGACTTGACAGGTATGGGAAAAAGCCTGTTGATAACCTCTTCCACTTCACTAAGCCATTCGCTGCGCTTCTCTGGAGTGCTCGTAACGATAACGCCAAACACCCTTCGATAAAAATTCCTTACACCACAGAGGCCGAAGACGCACTCCTTCCAGATATTTTCCAGGGGATCGCCGAATATGCTCACTTCCCTCTCCTGCATTGTATTCGATGTATTAAAGACAACGGCAGCGCGGGCTTTCAGCAAGCCCCGGGGAATCCCTTCACCGCGGTCCCCTTCAAGAAATTCATAGGCAACCCCGGGTCGCAACACCCTGTCAATCCAACCCTTCAGAATCGCGGGTGGCTGTCCCCACCAGTTGGGATGCACGACGACAAATCCTTCCGCAGAAGCCGCCTCCGCACAATGACTTTCAACAACTGGCTGCAGGCTCGCATCATGAGGAATCTCTTCATCATGGAGGAGTGGATCAAACCCTTCCGCATAGAGATCGTGAAACAGGACCGTATGTCCGTTTTTACGTAATACTTCTGCGGCAGTATCAGCAATAGCCCTATTGAAACTTTTTACATTCGGATGCGCGACAATGAGTACTACATTCATGAATCTTTCCTGTGTAAAATGTGACATCCCTTATGTCTGATGATCACAACAAAATATTTTTGTTCACCGATGAAAGAGATGGCGGCGATAGAAGGCCAATTCAGCAATGGAAGCCTGAAGGTCATAGTAGGCATCATGGCGGCTGTCTGAACCCGGTAACATCGCCCCCGGGAAATACCGACGGATAATTTCCGGATCTCCCTTGTCAAATACTTCCCCGGTGTGGAGCAACGTCCATTCAAGCTTCAGGGCGGTCACATCAAGATGGCGGTAATTCAGGCGGCTCAAGAAACGTGGCAGAAAGCGACGAATAAGCGCCCTGTCTTCATGGATGCTGTTTCCCGCAAGGACCGGCCGTTTCTTTTCAATTGCGTCTGGCGGACCCGCGACTGCATCAACATAAGACGCAAGCTGATAATCTGCTTCGGCAATATCCACCGCCCCGGGTGACCGGCATGCACGAACCAATTCCTGCAGATTCTGCTCCACCCACGGGCTCGGCGTTGTGCTGTCCGGCAACCGGATCGTTAATCGCAGATCATGTTCCTGTGGCACTACACGCCGCAAGGACGTGTCCGTAATCAGAGCCGCAACTTGAAGCAGCCACGCCGTTTCCAGTTCAAGACTTGAGTACTCCGTATCGAACCAGACATAAAATTTATGTTCATTTTGTGACTTTACCATCATTCTAATATAACCCTCGTATACCGGGTGACAATCGAAAATTATACCAGATTGTCGTATTTTTTTCTTTTCAAAGGTTCTCTGTCCGTTTGTCCGGATAACGCTGCTGGATGAAGTGGATAAATTCCATACAGGAAAACAATATTTCGACAACATCGGGGTCGAACTGCGTTCCTGCCCCTTCCTCAAATATTTTCAACACCCGTGCTTCATCCCATGCGTCCTTGTAAACCCGCGTCGAACTGAGGGCGTCATATACATCGGCAACAGCGACAATCCTTCCGAAAATAGGAATTTCCTCGCAGGATTTTCCCCATGGCTGTCCATCAGATTTCACATATCCCGCCATGGGTAAGCCCGTCCGATGATCCACATGACCGGGGTATCCATTGCCGTCCCATCGTTCATGATGATTCAGGGAAACAGCCGCCGCCACTTTATCAAATTCGGAGAGGCCGTCTAGAAACAGTCGTGCCCCTAATATTGTATGCTGCTTCATGATGTTGAACTCCTCTTCCGTAAGTTTCGCCGGCTTCTTCAAAATGGTATCAGAAATAGCTACCTTCCCTACATCATGGAGCATGGCGGCCATGCGAAAGATGTCCCTGTTTCTCGTAATTTCCTTGCCGTCAATGCCCCTTTTTCTCCCCCATCGCTCATAAATTTCAATGGCATAACTGGCCACACGATTGACATGTGCCCCTGTTTCCAGGGGGTCCCTCATTTCAGCCATTTTGATTGTCCGGAGGATAATATCCCTGGTCAGTTGGGCGCGTTCGAGGGCAACTGCCGCGGTATTAGCAAAATGCATGAGCATCTTTTCCTGTTCAGGTGGAAAAGGTATAACTTTTTCATGCTCATCCTTGGCATTGATAATTTGCAGAACGCCGATAATATCCCCCCCGGCAGTATTGAGAGGAACAGTGAGAACCGATCGTGTGGAATAGCCGACGCGTTCATCAAAGCTGCGGTTGAAATGATACGGGACTGTTGCCGGTAACCTTGTAACATCGGGTATATTAAGGATGCGTCCCGTTTTGGCAACAAAACCGGCAATGCTGTATTCATCGATGGGAATGGTAAAATTTACGTAGGCGAGCTTTTCATTCGGCGGAAGTTTGCGCTGAAGAGTATCATTCTGCGTATAAGAAAACATGAGGGTTTCGTGATCTCTGAGGTATATCGACCCCGCATCGGCATTTACAAAACGCCTGGTTTCCGAAAGAATGTGCTCCATAAGAATATCAAGATCCTTGGACTGGCCAAGCTCTATACTCAAGTGGATCAACGTATCCAGTTTCTCGCGCTCATTGAGCATACGCAATCGCCTTCATTATACTCCCACACGGTTTATACTATTGTCGTTGACACCGGTGTGTACTGCTTTTACCATTTTCATAATCTTCGATCCACCCATATTTGCCTCGGATACGATTTCCAGACCGGCCATCCGGATGTTTTCCACCGTCCTGCGGTTGATGTTGGTGCTCGTGACAGCGTGAACAACAGGATTGAGAATATCCATCATGTTCCCCATGAACCGGTTATCGCTTCGCACGTGTTCCAGAAAAAAGGCGGCCCCGTCTTTTTTGAGTACCCTTTTCACCTCCCGGAGGCCTTCTCCGGGGTGTGGTACCGTGCAGAACACAAAAGTGGATACGGTGCAATCGAAGTGTTCATCGGGAAATGACATATGTTCGATGTCCATCTCAAGCAGAGTAACGTTCATTCCCAAAGCTTCAGCTTTTTTCCTCGCCCTCTCCAGCATCTTTGGGCTGATGTCCACTCCCGTAAGATCGATACCCGGAGGGTAGTAAGGAAGGTTTCTTCCCGTTCCGATACCCACCTCCAGCACTCTGCCCTTCACCTCCGCCAAAAGCTCACGCCTCCACGCAGAGACGGAGGGCAGTTCCATGGGGGATTCCATAAAATCGTACATCCAGGCGATGCGGTCAAAATGCTTTTTTACCTTATTGCCCACGCTGCTCTCCCGCCGTGTGAAAATAAATAAGGTTTACGGTATCGGGATTTATTCGCTGAACGTTCCGCCGGCGATGAATTACGTTTCAAAGCCTGACAGTTTTCCCCCGGTCAAATCCTCGTTCTTGCGCTCAAGTTCGGCGATCACCTGAGCCCCCAATAAGAGTATCAATGCCGCAGCTTCTATACTCAGAAGGAAGACCACGGCGGTGGCAAAGGAACCGTAGATTAAATTTACCAGAGACAGTGCCGAGTAATACCAGACAAGGACACGGCGGATGATCTCCCATAACACTGTTGCAGTAATTCCTCCAAGCAAGGCATGATGAAACATGATACGCCCGACAGGCATAACAAGATACAGGGAAGTGAGCATAAGTACCTCCCCAATCATCCCTATTATATAGAGCGCAATTCCGGGGGCTCCTTTAAGACTCAATCCCCAACCGAAAATTACCAGTTTCATCTCCTCCAGTGTCTCCAGCACCCCTGCAATGAACGATACCAGCAATATCCCCAGCGCCATTAGAAATATATACACATAAGGAATAACGGCAGACGTCAGAAAATGGCGGCGTTGTATTCTGACTCGATGGAAAAAGATCACCGACATGGCGTTCTCAAGAGTTGTAAAGGCAATGGAGCTGAAAAACAGCATGACCAGCAATCCGATAATACCAATCACGTTGCGGTGCTGGATAAACGCCCGTGCGTGTTCGGTCAAAATCGCCGCAGAGCCGGGCAGTACCATTTCCATGTATGTTGATATGGTGGTGAAGAGCTGTTCCTCTCCCACAAAATGAGACAGCACAATCAGGATCAGGATCGATAAAGGTATAAATGACAGAAGGGTGTAATAGGCGACGGCGCCGGATAACAGCAAGCCCTGATTACGCTTGAAGCCACGCAACACCTCTATCAGGAAGCTGATGATTCGACCAGCTTCCCAGATTATATTTTGCAGCCTGCTCACGAGCATATCCTTTCTACAGCCTTCATGGGACAACAACCTATGCCCTTGTCAACTGCCGGTACTTGATCCGGTGAGGCTGATCGGCGGCAGCGCCGAGGCGTGCCTTTCTGTCTGCTTCAAACTCAGAGTAGTTGCCATCGAACCACACCGCTTTGCTGTCCCCCTCGAAGGCAAGTATATGGGTGGCAATACGGTCTAAAAACCAGCGGTCATGGCTGATAATGACGGCGCAGCCGGCGAATTCCTCCAGGGCCTCTTCCAGGGCCCGCAGGGTATTCACGTCGAGGTCATTGGTCGGTTCGTCCAGGAGGAGCACATTGGCCCCCTCCTTCAGCATCCTCGCAAGATGGACCCGGTTCCGCTCGCCCCCGGACAGGGTGCCGACCTTTTTCTGCTGGTCCGTGCCGGAAAAATTGAACCGCGCCACGTAAGCCCGGGAGTTGACCTGGATATTTCCTAGCTGGATTGTGTCCTGGCCCTCAGAAATCACCTCCCAGATGGTTTTTTCGGGATCGAGAACATCACGGCTCTGATCCACGTATGCCAGTTTGACCGTTTCCCCAATCCTGATGGTCCCGGAGTCGGGCGTTTCCTGGCCCGTAATCATTCTAAACAGGGTCGTTTTTCCCGCACCGTTCGGACCGATAATTCCCACAATCCCTCCGGGAGTGAGGGCGAAGGACATATTCTCAACCAGCAGCCTGTCACCGTAAGCCTTGCTGACGTTTTCGGCCTCAATAACCACCTTGCCCAGCCGTGGTCCGGGAGGGATATAGATTTGCAGGTCTTTCACATGTTTTTCGGTTTCCTGCTTGAGAAGGGCTTCATAGGAATTGATGCGGGCCTTTGATTTCGCGTGCCTTCCCTTCGGCGACATGCGTATCCAATCGAGTTCACGCTGGAGTGTCCGCTGCCGTTCGGTTTCTCTTTTTTCCTCCGCCTGAAGACGTTTCTGCTTCTGTTCCAGCCATGAAGAATAGTTGCCCTTCCAGGGGATACCCTGCGCCCGATCCAGTTCGAGGATCCATCCCGCGACATTGTCGAGGAAATACCGGTCGTGGGTCACGGCGATGATGGTGCCGGGATAGCGCTGCAAGTGATGCTCCAGCCAGGCAACCGTTTCTGCATCAAGGTGGTTTGTCGGTTCGTCCAGAAGAAGTATATCCGGCTTTTGCAAAAGGAGCCTGCAGAGCGCCACCCGCCTCCTTTCCCCGCCGGAAAGAATCTTCACCGGCGTGTCGCCGGGAGGGCAGCGCAGAGCGTCCATAGCCATCTCCAGCCGCGCATCCAGATCCCAGGCATCAAGGGCATCGAGCTTTTCCTGAACCTCTCCCTGGCGTTCGATCAGCGTGTTCATCTCATCGTCGGACATGGGTTCACTGAACTGTTCGGTGATCCGGTTGAATTCATTGAGGAGGGCAACGGTCTCCTGCGCGCCCTCCTCCACGATATCCCTCACTGTTTTCGTGTCATCCAGGTGCGGCTCCTGTTCTAAAAATCCGATGGTATATCCGGGGGAAAGGGCTGTCTTGCCGTCGAATTCCTGGTCCACTCCCGCCAGGATGCGCAGGAGGGAACTCTTGCCGGAACCGTTCAGCCCGAGGACGCCGATCTTCGCGCCGTAGAAATAGGAAAGATAGATATCTTTGAGAACGGGCTTCTTATCGTAATACTTGCCCACACCGATCATGGAGTAGATCACTTTTGTCGTTTCATTCGCCATTAATACCAATAATCTCCTTTAGTTAACATGATATTAGACTTTTTTAATTGTTACACCGCCCCCCGGTAAGGACATTTGAAGAAAAGCTCAGGTGGCAGTAAAGTACTTTAAACCCCGGATTTCCGTGTCCGCAGGGATGAGTTTCTTACCCCGTGGGTGCCCGCCTTATGGTACATGACTATTTCCTTTCATCCGTCATCCTTAGCGTGAAGATAGCGGTCAATTGTTTCGGAAGTTCTTTGTATGAGTTCGCCGAAGGCATCTTCTCTATTGTCATTTCCTATCCTAAAGGGAACGGCCTGCACTTGTGCGGAAAACACCTCCTGTAATAACTTAACCGTATCGATTTCCCGCTGCTCCACTTTCTCTCTATCGCCGTAGCTGTTTCCCCTCTGCTCGTTGCAGCCGAAATCATCGATAAGCACCACTCTCCGGATACCGCCTAAATTCAAACCGGTTTTCAGCATTTCCCAGAACCGGTAATCATCCTTGTGGACGCCGAGGTCTGCGGAACAGGCCACAACTATTTCCGTAAAAGCAGGATTCGCGAAGGCATCTTTTGCTGCCACTGCCTGAATCTGCAACTCATAAAGAAATCGTATGATATATCCGGTTGCTTCGGCGTAATGATCCGTTGCAATGATTACTTTTACGGAAGGGTGGTTTTGTAATGTATACAGGATGTGCCGCCAGCGCCGATCAATGTGGGAGTGGCTAAGATAACTGTCTACAAAAGAAGACGCCGCATCAGAAATTCGCGTACACGGAACGAAGGACATATTTTGATAGAGAGTGGCGATGATCCTGTCCCTTATGACCTTTTTATAGCCCGCGGAAGTTGTGCTCCCTTCCAGCCACGTAGGACCAACAATCTCACCCCAGAATGTTTCAGGGCTCTTGATGCCCATATCCATTAATCCGCTTCCCTTGATTTGCTTCATGAGAAAATCAGGTCTGGCGAATAACGTGGCTCCCAGACTAAGGGTTCCCGAGTAATCAAAGATTACGAGCTTAACCTGCGCCATTATAGAAGATTCCCTTCATGTCGATCTTTTTTTCAGGGCAGCCTGAATGATGTCACGGAGTTCGCACGTGGCTTTTAACGGATCGGGAGCCGCGCAGATCGCTGAAACAACGGCAATACAGTCTGCACCCGCCATAACCGCATCATCCGCGTTCGATGCATTGAGGCCGCCGATACCGACAAGCGGATGGTGTGAATAGTCCTTGATTCTGGCCAGTCCCGCCAGACCCCAGCTCCCTTTGGTGTCGATTTTCGTCGGTGTCGAAAAAACGGGACTGACACCGAGGTAATTGACGTCTAATTCCTGCGCCCTCACCACATCATCCCATGTTTCCACTGAGAGGCCGATGATGGCGCGTGGCCCCATGAGTTTCCTTGCTGCCTCATATGGCATGTCATCCTGGCCGATATGGATCCCTTCAGCTTCTACGGCAAGAGCCACATCAAGGCGGTCATTGATAATGAGAGGCACCTCGTATTGAGCGGTAAGTTTCTTTATTTTTCTTGCCTCTTCTATAAAAAAAAGGGTTGATACCTCTTTTTCACGCAGCTGTACATATGCAACCCCGCCTTTCAAGGCCTGACTTACCACATATTCAAGTGATCTCTGGCCGCATAATGTGCGATCCGTAACCAGGTAGAGGCCCCGCATGCTTAACCATCTATTTTGAGGTAGCGATGTATATCTTCTTCTGAAAGCCGGTACAGGACATCAAGAAAGCGGACTTGCAGACTTCCCGGTCCTGTTATGTTTTCTGCGGCGATTTCTCCGGCAATACCCATAACGGCCATTGCCTGGGTTGCCGCCTCTGCAAACGCATGGTTGACGGCAGCAAAGGCGCCGCATAGGGCAGTTGCGATACAGCCCATGCCGGTGACCCTGGCCATCATTGGGTGGCCGTTCAGCACCCTCGTTACCTCATTTGCGTTAACGATGTAATCGGTTTCTCCGCTGACACAGATAACGCTCCCATAATTCCTGTTTAACTCGTGCGCTATGTCAACGGCAGCATGAGAAGAAGTGGTGCTTTCAACACCTTTTGTTTTCGCATCTTCTTTCAGGATAGCCATTATTTCCGAAGCGTTGCCTCTGATGATGGCAGGAGGGACTTCCTCAATTAATTCTCTCGCAGTGCTGGTACGGTAGTCAGTTGCCCCCGCGCCAACGGGATCCAGAACGATGGGGATATTCATTTTTTTTGCCTGATGCGCAGCTCGGAGCATCGCTCGTATCCAGTGAGGGCTCAGGGTTCCTATGTTGATGACCAGGGCCCCGGCAATGCGTACCATGTCTTCCACTTCCTCTTCCGCATGGGCCATAACGGGTGAAGCCCCGATGGCCAGCAATGCATTGGCCGTATTGTTCATTACAACGTAATTGGTGATATTGTGAACTACCGGCGATCTTTGTCTGATATCTTTGACGGATTTCCATATACTGGAGGCGGAAACCTTCATGCCATGACTCTCCTTGTAGCAATAGAATTAGTTTTGGAACTTACCATAGAAAACACCGGAATGTAAACGGAATGGTAGATTTCCCTACATTTATATCCAAACGTTGCATAATTATTTTGAATATAGTAGCGTTAACCGCCTTGCGAATTCAAGGCCAAAATGAACACATATCTTTCCTTTACCATGATCGGATCTCTTGCATGAGCAGCACCGAAGAAATGTATGAAACCCTGAGAAGAAATGATGCGATTGCGAAGAAATTCTTCGAAATTGAAACAAGCATTCTGTCAATCCTTAATTTCAAGGACTTTGTGGAAAGGTTGTTGACGGAAATCCATGACAAGCGGGATATACCCTATGTATGGATTTCACTGATAGCGAAGAGTGATGTTGCCGATTTAATACAAAAATCAGCAACATCGGAAATTCTTGCGGAGCGGGTAAATCTTATTGATAAAGATGTATTTCTGAAGCTTATCGGAAACAAAACAGATCCCATCCTCGCAAACAAAGATTTGACAAGCTTCCGCTCATTGATCCCCCCGCAGCATACGCATCGTATCCGCTCTCTTGCCATTGTGCCTCTGACGCTAGACGGCGAAATCATCGGCAGCCTTAATCATGCGGATACATCCGCACTTCGATACCAGCCCGATATGGATACAACCCTGCTGAAGAGGCTTGTAACGATTGTCTCGATTTGCCTGTCCAACGTTATGGCCCATGAAAAACTCAACTACCTGGCATCGAGAGATTCACTTACGGGATTGTTGAATAGGAGGGCCATGGAGCAAATCCTCAAGCGGGAATTTGAGCGTGCTCTCCGGTACAGAACACCTCTTACTGTTGCTTTTATCGACGTGGATGATTTTAAGATGGTGAATGACCGATACGGTCATAAAGTTGGCGATGATGTATTGATTTATGTGGCGAAGCATCTGCTCAACATGACTCGCGGCAGTGATATTGTCGCGAGATTTGCCGGTGATGAGTTCATCCTTATTCTTCCTAATACACCTCTTAAGGAGTCGAATGACTTTGCAAAGCGACTGAAGTCTTTTTTCTTTCACCATCCTCTTGATCTTGAAGGCACCCCAATAAGGGTTTCCATAAGCTTAGGTTTATCATGCATAGAGGAGGGAGTGGATAATGATAGTATGTCTCTTCTCAAAAAGGCGGATGCGATGCTCTACGAGGCAAAGAAGAAAAAGGAGGATATATGCCCTATATAAACATCAAGATAACAAGAGAAGGGGTTACGCCGGAGCAGAAAGCGGAGCTTGTCCGTGGCGCAACCAAACTGCTGGTGGATGTCCTGGGGAAAAACCCTCAAACTACCGTGGTAGTTATCGAAGAAATAGATACGGACAATTGGGGGATCGGGGGAGAGACCGTCACCGTACGGCGAACGCGGAAACAGTGAGCGTTCTTTCCGGTTCATGTATGTATCGGAATGAATCGCACAGGTGAGGCTTGCCGCCTGCTGAAACAGGATTTCCCATTACCCATCCATTCTCACTTACGGATATACAGTTTTTGCGATATACTTGAGCATCTGCCTGAAGACCCCCTCCAGAATTTCTCTCGGAATGAAATAGTCCGGCATTTGCTGGTAACAATACTCTGTAATGGCTTTCCCTGCGGCATCGATGTCTCCCCCGTACCTGCGGTATTCATCCTCCATGAACGCTTTCAATTTGCGGCCCTCTTCGATGGTCAGATCGACGAATCGGCTCGCCTCATCACCGGTGATATATCCGTAATGGTCCGCACAGAGGCAGGACACAGGCAGGTTCGTCAACTTCTCAAGACTTTCCAGATACTGTGCAATGTTGGTGTTCATGGAGGGGAAGCAGAGGTTTTCATAGGGAACGCCTGCCGCATCGGAAGCGAACATGATTTTATTCTCCTGTTCATATGCGGTGATGGAACAGTGAGAATGGCCTGGAGTATCTAAAATGGACAAGGCAACATCTCCCATATCTATTGTATCCCCTTCCGAGAGGGTAATACCGGAAATATCATCACGCCAATCAATATCGTAGGAATTGAATATTCCTTCTACTCCGACCTGTTTTGCACTGAGCCGGCTGAAGTTGTTGATTATCTCAATGGCCTTGGGCATAGCCAGTATTTTCCATGCCGGCGCCGATGCATATACTTCGATCCCCGGGTAGTTTCGTGTAAAATAAGGAACAATACCCACGTGATCGAAATGTGAATGAAGAATTAAAATCTTTCTGATATTTTCCGCGGAGATCCCAAGGGTGAGCATTTGTTGCAGCACATCCGGGAGTATGAAACTCATCCCCCCATTGATCATTATCGCTCCTTCTCGTCCTTCAAGGATATAAACCCCCGCTTCCTTGCGACCCAGGTACCAGAGATGTTCCTTTATTTTTCCCACCTTTTGACTCCGCATATATTCTTCTCCTTGTAAGAAAACAGATAAAACCGGTGTACAATTATAGATTACCATCGCACGCAGGGCAACATTCCCTGCGCTCTGCGGTGACATCGATGAGAGAGGCTATTTCACTGAGAGAGTCGGCTCATGGCAATAACCATTGTGATCGTTATTTCTATAAACTGTTGTACAGAAGAATCGAAAATACCCGGAAAAACAAAGCCTTACAGTTTTCCCGAACGGAAAATGGATATCAGAAGCCATAAGCCCAAAAAACCGGCAATCGTATATCCCAAAAGACCCAGGAAAGAAAAACCGAAAAGATGGGGTCCCATGTTCGTAGTAATAATGAGCGATGATCCGACAATAATCGCAGCAATGATGAGGGAGAATGCGATTCTGTTTGACGATCTGTCCATTTCAAAAATGAAGTTCTCCAGACCCCGGTGTTCAAAACGGATACGCGATTTCCCCTGCTTCATCTGGATGAGAATATCGTGTAAAGCCTCCGGAATTTCCTTTACGTGTTGAAAAAGCTCTCCACCGGATTCTACGAATTCACTGAGCAATCTCTTTGGCTGCATCCGCTCCATCTGTACCTGCTTTATAAAGGCAGCAACCTTTTCCGACATGTCGAAATCAGGGTTCATTAAAAGTCCCGTTCCCTCGACTTGCGTGAGCGCTTTCACCATGAGAAAAATATCCGGCGGTAATCGCAATTGGTGTCGGACAAACAGTCCCAGGAATTCGTAGAGGAGGGCCCCCAGACGTATCTCCTTCAGGGATTTGTAGAAATGGAGCCCCATGAAAGTAGCGATGTCCTTCTCCAGAGCATAGCGGTCAGGCTCTTCCTCCCACTCTACAATTTTCAGAACGGCGTCCGTGATCTTTGCCTCATCGCGGAGCACGTAACCGTTCAGCATATTCGCGAAGTTGATTCGGGATTGCCGAGTGACATGCCCCATCATGCCGAAATCAAGGTAACAGATAACATTGCCGGGGAGAATCCACACGTTTCCCGGATGGGGATCGGCATGGAAAAAGCCATTGTTGAAGATCTGTTCCAGCATAAGATCTGCCCCGCGGGAAGCAATGATCTTCCGGTCATATCCTTCCTGATCCAGCATGGTGATATCGGATACCTTAATCCCTACGATATATTCCATCGTGAGGATGCGCTCCGTTGTTGCCTGTCTGAATATCCAGGGCACGTAGATCGACTCGTTGCCCATGAACTGCCGGGCAAATCGCTCCACGTGCAGGGCTTCAATATTGAAGTCTATTTCCTTCTCCAGAGTTTCCGCAAATTCTTGAACTATTTTTGTGGGACGGTATATTTCCAGTTCTTCTAAATACTTTTCAATCAGTGTAGCCAGATGGAAGAGGATTTCCAGATCGACTTCGATAGTTCTCCGTATGCCGGGCCGCTGCACCTTGACAATGACCTCCTCCCCTGTTTTCAATTGCGCCCGGTGAACCTGGGCAATGGATGCCGCAGCCAGGGGGGCTTCATCAAAACGGAGAAAAATCTGGTTGAGAGGGTTCCGCAATTCACGCTCTACAATCTCCTTCACCTGAGCAAACGGAAAAGGAGGGACATCATCCTGCAGTTTTTCCAGCTCTCGCATATATTCTATGGGAATAAGATCGGGGCGGGTGGAGAGGATTTGTCCCATTTTGATGAATGTGGGCCCCAATTCCTCAAATGCCATGCGGAGACGTTCGGACCTGCTAAGGATATCGATCCGTTCGCGCCGTTTACGGGAAATCATCCGCATCCCGATATCCAGATACTGGCCAAGATGGAGCCTTTCAATAAGGCTGTCGAAGCCGTATTTAAACAACACGGAAAGTATTTGGCGGTATCGGTTGATGTTCCGGTACGCGCGCGAGACGATGCCTATCTTGCGGATGCGCATACGGTGTACCCTTATTCCCCTCTTTTTTCCAGCTTTGCCAGTCTTTCTTTTATTTCATCAAGCTCTTTTCGGGTGGGGATATTCATACGGTTCAGGAATCCGGTTATCCATTGCTCCATTTTCCCTTCAAAGTCTTTCTTTGCCTGCTTCGATTTCTCGACATATTCATCGACGGCTTCCTTTGCCTCCTTTTCTGTCATTTCACCCTTTTTTACGAGTTCGTCCGCAAACTCCTGGATCTTTTCCGTTGTCATAATGGCCAGCCCCGCACCGGCCATCGTCATCTTTCTCATAAAATCCAACATGTTAATACCTCCTTTATTCTCTTTAGCCCACTGAGTTAATTGAGGCTCTCCGCAGCAAACTGCGGAGAATCTTCGATCCCTAATGAATACTACTATCACCCATTCGCTCGCTTACCCCGCAGCAAGTTACGGGGCATGTGCCCGCTACCGGATTCAACAAGGCTTTCCGATTGGTATTAAAACGAATCCGGACACTTATTGCCATTCTGACCTCCGACAAGAACTTTCGCGGACACGCCGGATCTTGAACCAAGACATTTAAGAATAGATACCGTATAACGCACGATATGGTATGTGAAGCCGCTCACTGTGCTTTTACTTAGTGCAGCATGGCAATTTTAAATTTATTATCAATAAATGTCAATCTATTGGTTTCGCTCTGTTTTGTTGATAAGGTAATTGCGCTCCACTTTCTCGTGTGATACACAGCGATTCGAGGCGTTCGGCAATGACATAAATAAGGAGTGCGTATGGATGCAACTGC
>DNUI01000008.1 GCA_003508565.1 Syntrophaceae bacterium | reverse complement strand
GAGAGCTGGTTCAATCCATCCGGGAAAAAAGGAATGACCCTTACTATGACAAACACCCTGTTGGTGCATCCCGACAGAGGACCCATCCTGATTTTCGGTGGAGACCTGACAAACGAAACAAAGAGTGTCGCCCATGCGGTGCTTTCCGGGAAACAGGCGGCAATGGCCCTGGATACCTTTTTTCAGGACGGCATTGACGCCATCGTGCCAAGGCTGCACGCGTGCCTGGTAGGTCAGGGACCGGCGCTTTCCATGGAAATATACATGGGAGGACCTCGTCGTTTTAGAAACCCTCATATCCTCAGTTATGGGGAGCTCAACACCGATTATTTTCAGTTTAAGCCTCGGATCACACAGCCGCGCCTCTTAAGGGAGGAACGCCTCAGGTCATTTGAAGAAATAGACCTCAAGATTTCCACCAACCTGGCCATCCGGGAGGCAGACCGCTGCTTCAATTGCGGCATCTGCAACCAGTGCGACAACTGCTACATGTTCTGCCCGGATATGGCAGTGATCCGGGCAAAGGAAGGGCATGAACGCTGTATCAACTATGATTACTGCAAAGGGTGCGGGCTTTGCGTTGTGGAGTGCCCGCGAAATGCCATGACCCTCCGGGAGGAAAAGCTATGAAACGGGTCATTGAAGGGAGCCATGCCGTGGCCGAAGCGGTCAGACTGGCACGAGTACAGGTAATATCCGCATATCCAATTACGCCCCAGACCCACATCGTGGAAATCCTCTCGGAATACTGCGCAAACGGCACGATGAACGCCCGCTTCCTTCGCGTGGAAAGCGAGCATTCGGCACTCGCAGCATTGATTGGAGCTCAGAGCTGCGGAGTACGCACGTTCACCGCTACTGCATCACAGGGACTTGCCCTGATGCATGAACTCCTGCATTGGACATCGGGAGCACGTCTTCCCATTGTCATGGCCGAGGTCAATAGGGCTCTTGCACCAGGCTGGAATATCTGGACAGATCAGACCGACAGCCTTGCCCAGCGAGACACAGGGTGGATTCAAATGTATTGCGAAGACAGTCAGGAGGTTTTGGATTCCATGCTTCAGGCGTATCGCCTTGCGGAGCGTGTCTACCTTCCGGTTATGGTAGTTCTCGACGCCTTCTATCTCTCCCATACCTTTGAGCCCGTCGACGTACCCACCCAAGAAGAGGTTGACCGTTTCCTTCCCCCGTACCAGCCCCGGTTTCAGGCGGATACAGAAAACGCCTGTGCATTTGGCCAGCTTGTGCCGCCCGGCGCCTACATGAAAATGCGTCACAATATTGCCATCGGCATGGATGAGGCTCTTAAAAGCCTTAACGAAATCCAGGAAGAATTCTACGCGATTTTCCGGCGCCGTTACAATGCAGTGGAGGCCGTATGCTGCGACGACGCGGAAATCATCCTGGTGACTTCCGGAACGATTACCAGTACGAGCCGCCTGGTGATAAAGACTCTCCGGGGCCGGGGAGAAAAAGCGGGTATTCTCAAGATGAAATTGTTTCGCCCTTTCCCGGTAGAAATGATTCGTAAAGCTATCTCTCACGCGAAAAAAATTGCCGTTATTGACCGGAACTTTTCATTCGGGGCGAGCGGAATATTTGCCCAGGAATTGCGTGCCGCATTATACAACACCCCCGATCATCCCCCGGTGTTCGGTTATATTGCCGGTATCGGCGGTCTCGATGCGACAGTGGAGCTGATAGAAGAGATTTATTGGAAAACAAAAAACACCGCCTTCCCGGACGAGGAGAGTATCTGGATGGGGATTTAGCAGGCTGCATTCCCGCGGAGAGACTGTGTCACAATTCATTTTATTGTCATTTCGACCAAAGGGAGAAATCTTAATAACTAATAATATTCAGGTTTTTAGATTCCTCACATTCGTTCGGAATGACATTTTTACCTATTACGACACAGCCTCGGAGGCGTGGATATAAGGAAATATCTGGATGCTTCCTGTTAAGCCTGTCCTCGTGGAGGCAGGGGTGCGGGGCATGCTTAATCAAGTGCGACATAACATAACAAGAGGTAAACAATGCTATTAGACGCACCCGATCAGGAGTACATGTATTCCGGACATGTGGGCTGTCCCGGATGTGGCGCCGCCATTGCGATGCGGTTCACGCTGAAGGCCCTCGGGGATAAGACTATTATGGTCCTTCCCGCGTGCTGCTGGTCCATCATCGCCGGGCCTTACCCGATGTCCACCCTGAAGATCCCCGTCATTCATTCCGCCTTCGAAACCGGCGGGGCAGTCGCGAGCGGTGTCCGGGCTGCTCTTGACATGAAAGGAGATACGGAAACCACCGTGGTGACCTGGGCGGGTGACGGCGGCACCTTCGATATCGGGTTTCAGGCGTTAAGCGGAGCCGTAGAGCGGAACGAGGATTTCATCTATGTATGCTACGACAACGAGGCGTACATGAATACGGGCGTGCAGCGGAGTTCATCAACCCCTTACGGCGCCTGGACCACGACCACGCCCGGCCCGGAGTGGAAAAAGATGCGGAAGAAGAACATTGTGGAAGTACTGGTCGCCCACCGTATCCCCTATGTCGCAACCGCCAACATCGCCTTCCCCGAGGATCTCGTTCATAAGGTTCAGAAAGCCAAAGGATTGAAGGGCTCCCGATTCATCCATATCTATGCAAGTTGTCCCACGGGATGGCGCATTCCCTCGGAGATGTCCGTCAAGATTGCCCGGATGGCCGTCCAAACAAATATTTTCCCCCTCTACGAAGTGGAAAGCGGCGTGAAGTACACCATTAATTACAAACCCAAAGAATACCTTGTGAGGGAGTATTTCAAGCTTCAGGGAAGGTTCAGGCATCTTACCGAAAAGGACTTGGACCAGATTCAGGAAATGGTCAATGAGGACTGGGGACTTCTCCTTCGCAAGGCGGGAGAGAGCCTATGAGGCAGAAGAAAAACCCACACCCAACCCCTTGCGGTGTTTCATAAAGCACAGACAACTTCATTCATCACACACATAATGATGACCATGCTCGCGGAAACCAGAATTTTCACCAGGGTATTTAATCCTGTTGTAAAGGCAAAGAAGTTCTTGTCAGCTAATGTTCAATTTTAGTGAAATAATCGGAACAAATTGCTGTAATCATCGGTCCACAATCTAATGTCAGGTTTTGACATGACCTTTGTGCCGGCTTTTTTTATTTCCGGTGTGTTGAATACAGCAGCATTTGAAGCCATCAGTACCCCTTCGGCCTGATAAATCTTTTTTGTCTCGTCTTCATGATTTAATACTACTAATGTATGCTTCCCGAGCGTTTCACCCGCCTTATCAAGAACCTGAGGAAGATCCAGGTAAAGATTGGGGACATGAACCGCCAAAATACCGCCAGGTTTTAGATGGCTGAAATAAAGATTTTTCGCTTCTAAAGTCAACAAATGAATCGGGATGGAGTCACCCGAGAACGCGTCAATAGCGAGTAAATCAAATTGATGATTTTTTTCCCGCTCCAGCAAAAGTCTTCCGTCACCGATTTTTATTTCAACCTTTCCCTGGCTGTCAGAAAGAAAGCTGAATTCATTTCTCGCAATTTCTTCGACTTGGGGGTTGATCTCATAATCTGTGTAGTGATCGCCCTGTCGCGCATATGCCGCCATCGTTCCCGCTCCGAGTCCGACAATGCCGATGCGTCTCGGCTCCACGGGGAGTTGTGCTATGGCTATGGCAATCCCAATCCCGGAGTGCGGAGCAAAATACGCGGTTGGCCAGGAGCGTTTTTCGGGCGGCATAAATTGTATGCCATGCGTTATTGTTCCATGGATTAGGGCGCGATGTTCATTATCCGAACCCACATCATATTCAATTACCCGCTGGTGGCCGTAAAAATTTCTGACTAACGTGCGGATACCCTCCGGATTGCTGTAAAACTGCATATGGACAAATGAAATGATAAGGAGGCGGATGATCAATGCACCACAGACCACATCAGTAACCCACCACTTGCGGAAGTTTACTGCAAGCAAAAGACACGCACAGAGAAGCATCCCTACGGGCAGTTCAAAATAAAACCGAAAGATGTTGGGTGCCACAAGAACGACAAAAATACTGCCCCACGCACCGCCGATCGAGATTAACAGGTAAAATGATGTAAGGTACCGGGGCGCGGGTTTTCTGCTCGCCAGCTCTCCGTGGCAAAACATACAACAGAGAAAAAGGCCAACGCAATACGTAAGAATGAATTCACCTATGTCAAGACAATTTAATTACACGTGTTGTGGTATTTCTCTGTGTTTTTTCCGGGCGTATTGGTGATATTTTTTTGGTGTTATTGACGGAAGTTCGCATTAAATCCTATATTCACCCCGCCAGGGCGGTTGGGTAAGCGAAAACCGTTTCTAGTCAGCCTGGATGAGGTCGAATAGTTCCTTGGTTATCTCCTTTGGATTTTTATCATTCGTCATCACCTGGTGAAAGCATGCATACCCTTCAGCACGCTGCTGCAATAGTTCCACAATGCGTTCGCCATGATCCGGCACGTTGAGCAAGGGGCGGGACTGATGATTTTTCTTTAACCGGGACACTATTACATCCGGTGTCGCTACCAGGCAAAAGACAAGACCTTTGCGACTCAATGCAGCCGCGTTGGCCGGTTCAAGCATAAGACGCCCGCCAGTTGCAATGACCAGCCCTTCTCGTTCGGCCAGTTCCCGGACAATATCTGCTTCCATGCTGCGGAAAGCACTCTCTCCTGATTCGCGAAATATTTCAGGTATAGAACGACCACAGCGAACTTCTATCAACTTGTCTGTATCAATAAATTCGTATCCAAGCTCCGCAGCCAGCAGTTTACCGACTGTCGTCTTCCCCGTACCCATAAAGCCTGTCAAGACGATGTTCTTTTTTGCTTTTTGCATACAGGTCATTTCCTTCATGCCTGACTTTGAAGGGTGTGTTTATACTGCGCTTTCCCCCGCATCGC
>DNUI01000165.1:1091-6381 GCA_003508565.1 Syntrophaceae bacterium | reverse complement strand
CGCAGGATGCCTCTCTCGCCACATATGCTCCCCGGTTGACAAGAGAGGATGGTCTTATCAGATGGGACAGCGATGTCCATCACGTTGTCAATCTCATCAGGGGATTTTCTCCCGTACCCGGAGCATATTCGTTTCTCAAAGGGAAGATGCTGAAGATATTTTCTGCAACGGGAGAACCAATGCCTGTCACGAACATGCCGGGGAAAATCGGCAGTGAAACGGAAAACGGCCTTCCCGTTGCCGCTCGGAACGGGTACGTGTGGTTGCGGGAAATTCAGCTTGAAAACAAAAAGAGAATGCCTGTCCGCGATTTTCTCAGAGGCTTCAGCATATCGCCGGGAGATGTCCTGGGTTGAACGCAATGACAAAAAAAACGCCCCGCCACCTTGCCGTTGATATTTTGAATCGCGTGGATGAATACGGTGCATTTGCCGAACCCTTGCTGGATGCCCATCTTTCAAGAAATCACCAACTAAACATTCATGACAGAGGATTGATCACCCAGATAGTCTACGGCACTCTGCGGATGAGAGGGCGGCTGGACTGGATTATCGGGCAGCTCTACAGAGGCACCTTCTCTTCCATGGATGTACGCATAAAGAATACATTGAGGACAGGCATCTATCAGTTGCTGTACACTGAAAGGATACCGGAGTTTGCTATCGTTAATGAAGCTGTGGAGATAATAAAAATAGTTCACCCCGCGGGAGCAGGGCTGGTAAACGCCGTCCTGAGGAATGTTATCAGGAAAAAAGATGAAATCGTATATCCGGAGATGGAGAAAGATCCTTCACTCCATATTTCCATTACTCACTCACATCCCCTGTGGCTGGTAGAGAAATGGATTGGGATGTTTGGTGTCGAAGATACAGCTGCACTCTGCAGAGCAGACAATGAAATCCCTCCCGTTACTCTTCGGGTGAATACACTGAAGACCACCCGGGAAAGAACAAGGGATACCCTGTTGCAGGATGGTTTTGACGTAAGGCTGACCGCCTTCTCTTCCGATGGACTCATTCTCTTGAATCCGGCAAAGTCAATCAGAGATACAACCTGCTATGCCGAGGGACATATACAGTTTCAGGACGAGGCCTCGCAACTGATTGCCCGCCTTGTTGATCCGAAAGAGGGGGAAAATATTCTTGATCTGTGCGCCGGTACGGGGGGAAAGACAATGCACCTCGCGGCACTTATGAATAATCACGGCAGTATCACGTCGGTAGACATCAGTAAAAAGAGACTTGAAGCCCTGAAGAAAAACGGCCGGAGACTTGGTGTCACTATTGTGAATACGCAGGAGGGAGACGCCAGGGAAAAGATAGAGGAATCGTGTGTCGGAGAATATGATAAAATCATCGTCGATGCTCCCTGTTCCGGCCTCGGTACACTGAGGAGGAATCCTGAAATAAAATGGCGTTCCTCCCCGGAAGATGTGACAAAATGTGCGAACCTGCAAAAGATAATCCTGGATAATGCAGCCCTATACGTGAAAAAAGGCGGCTCTCTCATTTACAGTACCTGCACCATTATGCCGGAGGAGAACGAAAAGGTTATCGAGGAATTTATTGCCCATCAACGGAATTTCATGTGCATTCATCCGTCGGATACAATAAATTCCCGTGTAGTCGGTGACCTGGGATATTTCCAATCCTATCCGCATCGGCATGGTACGGATGGATTTTTCGGAGCATTGCTGAGAAAGAAGAGCTGAATTACATTGACTTCAGAATTACAAAAATGTTACGTGAGCGGCGGAGGAAATACATATGTTTCTAAAGCAGATACAGGTTGGTCACATGGCAGTATTTGCCTATATCATAGGTGATCCGGAAAGCGGTGAAGGGCTGGTCATTGATCCGGCAGCAAACGTTGACAGACTCATTGCGGATGCCAAGAAAAACAATATTACAATAAAATATATCGTGAATACCCATGGACATGTGGATCATATCGCGGGCAATCTGGAAATGAAAACAAAAACAGGGGCGCAGATTATCATTCACCGTGATGATGCGGACATGCTTGTCTCCACACCGTCCGCGATCTACAGGATGTTCGGAGCCACACAATCCCCTCCAGCCGACATTACTGTGAAAGACGGCGATACTATAGATATAGGAAACCTTTCACTGAAGATCATACATACCCCTGGCCATTCTCCCGGCGGCATGGCCCTCTACACAAAAGGATATGTATTCACAGGAGATACACTTTTTGTAGAAGCCGTGGGGAGAACTGATCTCCCCGGAGGATCATGGTCGGTGATGCATAATTCCATCACAGGCAGGCTGTGCACCCTCCCTGACGACACAAAGGTAATGCCGGGACATAACTACGGGAGAATGCCCACGTCTACTATAGGTCACGAAAAAAAACATAATCCTTTTCTGCAATAAAGCCAGGTTACATATAATGCACAATGACGGGCTGATGACGACTGAATTTAGAGGATTGAAGCTGTTCAACAAGGGAAAGGTACGGGATATCTATGAAGCTGACCGCTATCTCCTCATTGTCGCCACAGACAGGATATCTGCCTTTGATGTCATCATGCCGAATCCTATTCCCGGCAAGGGAAAAATTCTGACAAAAATGTCTGCCTTCTGGTTTCGCAAGATGCAGGATATTGTCGAAAATCATCTTGTATCGACAGACCCTCAGGATTTTCCGCAAGAGTGCGAACCTTTTAAGGAGAAGCTCAAAGACAGAAGCATGCTGGTAAAAAAGGCCAAACCCCTTCCCGTAGAATGTGTCGTGCGTGGGTATTTAAGCGGCTCGGGGTGGCAGGATTATCTTCAGAGTAACAGCATTTCCGGTATCAAGCTTCCTGCGGGATTACAAGAATCCACAAAACTTGCAGAACCTCTGTTTACACCTTCCACCAAAGCCCCGGCAGGCGAGCACGACATGGTCATAACAAGAAAAAAAATGGCAGACATCATCGGCTCTGAACGCACAGAAACAATCATTGAAATAAGTATCGCTGTATATTCACGGGCAGCAAAGATTGCCGAAGAGGCGGGTATTATTATCGCGGACACAAAGATGGAATTCGGCATGATCGAAGAACGACTGATCCTGATTGATGAGTTATTGACGCCGGATTCTTCGAGATTCTGGCCCATGGAGGACTATGAAGCGGGAAGGCCTCAAAAGAGTTTTGATAAGCAGTTCCTGAGGGACTATCTCCTTTCCATCGAATGGCACAAGAAACCTCCGGCTCCTGAACTTCCTGCGGAGATTATTGAAAAAACGAGGGAAAAGTACGAGGAAGCCCTGAATCGATTTGTTGCGTAAGATAGAGCCCCGCGAAAGATATTTCATGGCATCATTTTCTTTGATCTTGACATGCAACAATTTGTTATTACTGTATTGAAAGACATTGTGAGCACTCATCGGTTGTAATATGTCGAAAAAATTACCCAGTTATCGAGAAAAACAGCGAATTCTTTACATAGATCACCGGTCAGAACGCGATCTCATTGCATACGGAGACGCCTTTCTTGAGGCAGGGAAAATTTCCGATGCCGTTGAATTTTACCAGAGGGCAAATTACACTGCTGGACTGGAAAAAATTAGAGACATGGCCGAACAATCAGGTGATGTTATGCTGTTTCAGCAGGTTATGAAACCCTTAAAACAGACTGTCTCGGATGAGGCTTGGAATGAAATTGGAAAACGAGCCCTTGATTTAAAAAAATACTCCTTCGCCCTCCACGCCTTTGAGAACAGCAACAACATCACGATGGTTGAGGAAATAAAAACAACAATGATTTCAAAGGGAAACGAGCAATTGCATGAGTAAACGCTGTTATTATGAATGCCTTCGTGTCAGCCGCAGCGCGACAGAAGAGGAAATAAAGAAAAATTATAGAAAGCTTGCTATGCAGTATCATCCGGACAGGAATCCGGGAGATAAAGAAGCCGAAGAAAAATTCAAGGAGGCGGCGGAGGCCTATGAAGTCTTAAGCGACAGAGAAAAGAGAGAGATATATGACCATTACGGCCATGAAGGCTTGAACGGCATAGGATTTAGAGGCTTTTCCGGCTTTGACGACATTTTCACAAGCTTTGGTGATATCTTTGAAGACATCTTCGGGTTTGGTTCAGGAAGATCAAGAACAAGAGCTGCTCAACGATCGGGGGCTGACCTCCGGTATGATATAAAGATATCATTCATGGACGCCGCCTTCGGTACCTCAACCGATATCGAAGTGGCAAAAGCCGAGAAATGTGGTGAATGTCATGGATCAGGAGCAGCACCAGGAACATCGCCGGAGACATGCAGCCAGTGTCGTGGCCGGGGCCAAGTAACACAATCAAGCGGATTTTTCACCATTAGTACCACATGTCCTCAGTGCAGGGGACAGGGCAGAGTAATCACGAAACCTTGTATGAAATGCAGAGGTACTGGCAGATCGAGAGTTACAAAAACCGTGCAATTAAAAATTCCCGCGGGTGTAGAATCGGGTTCACGATTGAGGCTTCGCGGAGAAGGAGAAGAGGGAGAATTTGGAGGCCCAAGCGGTGATCTCTATGTCTTTATCCACGTTGAACCCCATGAATTCTTTGCAAGGAAAGATAATAATATATTCTGCCAGCTTCCGATTTCATTTGTCCAGGCTACGTTGGGAGCAACCGTTGAAGTGATGACGCTGAATGGGACAGAAACGTTGAAAATACCCAAAGGCACTCAAAGCGGCTCCATCTTTCGTCTTAAAGGAAAAGGTATTCCTCATTTAAAGGGGTTCGGGCGCGGTGATCAGGTTATTGAGACCGTAGTCAAAATACCCACGGATCTGAATAGAAAACAGGAAGCTCTTCTCAAAGAATTTGCGAAATTGAGCGGTGAGTAGTGATTCACTGGGCTATATACATCGTTCATTATTAAATCTGCGTTGAAAAAAGTCCCATACCAAATCCAAGGTAAGCCTTGTCTACACGAACTTCCGAACAAGAAAAAATGGACAATTGGCACAACATCATTTATATATGACTACCATTGTTGCCTGGATATATTGCCATTCAAGGGAGATATGAAGATGAATAAAAGCATGGATTTCGCCTCGGTTCCCATCGAAAAGCTGAGATGGACATGTGATCCGGATTCTCTTGGCTTTGAAAAAACCGGAGAGTGTGAACAGATAAGAGGTATCATAGGCCAGGAAAGGGCTTTGGCGGCTATACGCATGGGTCTTGAGATAAGTAGCCCCGGCTATAATATTTACGCCTCCGGTCTCACAGGAACCGGGAAAACATCGACGATTAAAACTCTTCTCGGCCAGCTTGC
>DNUI01000165.1:0-899 GCA_003508565.1 Syntrophaceae bacterium | reverse complement strand
CCCTATATGAAACAGGACATCGTACCTCTTTTTGAAGGGAAACCGGTGCCTCTCGAACAAATTGAAGTGCTTGCAGAACAGGATAAATTTGATCCGGAAGAGCTGAACACCTTAAGAAAGAACATAGAACAAGCCAGAAGCGATTTTGATTCCGTCATGAGGCAGACACGGGAACTGGAAAAAGAAATCCAGAGGGAAATAAGTTCGCTGGAGCATAAATATGGGCTTCCCGTCGTCAGTGGCATCATCTCCGATATACGTGTGAAGCACTCGAAAAACAACGAAAAGATAGACGGATATTTACGCGATGTCCAGGAGCATATCCTTTCTAATCTGAAAACATTCAAGGAGAAAGAGGAAGAACAGCAACCCGTCACGTATGCAGCTCCAGGTATGTTGCCTTACCAGACAAAGCAATTCATCGAATATCAAGTCAATGTTCTTGTCGACAATTCCCATACTGAAAAAGTCCCGGTGATCACAGAGACAACACCGACTTACAAAAATCTCTTCGGAACCATCGAAAGGGATATTGAAAGAGTGGGAGTCTGGAGCACCGATTTTACCCGTATAAAAGCCGGTTCTCTTCTTCGCGCAAACGGTGGATACATAGTCTTTGACGCCCTTGATGCACTCATTGAACCGGGAGTATGGGAATTTCTCAAAAGAACCCTGAAAAACAGGCTCCTTACCATGCAAAACTATGATCCCTACAGTATCATTCCAATTGCCATAAAGCCTGAACCAATCCCTATCAACGTGAAGGTCATCATGATCGGAGACGATTATCTCTACAGTCGACTCTACAATTTAGTGGATGATTTCAAAAAGATATTCAAGATAAGAGCATCTTTTGATACGGAAATGCCAAATAGCAGAGATAACATCATGGCATACGT
>DNUI01000156.1 GCA_003508565.1 Syntrophaceae bacterium | reverse complement strand
GACAGTTTACTTGCTTCTGACATTAAAATATCACCGGTTGCAAGAAATATGATACGTGATATAATAAAACATGATGTGAACTTACTAACAGAGGTAGATGATAGTTGACATGGAAAACCATAAAGCACTCATAAAAGAGATCCAGACGAAATTTGATAAAAAGGTGAAAGAGAACGAAATATCGCTATTGGAATACTGGAAGTCACATCTTGATAAAGTATTATCAATGAGGCCTGAAGGGATTGCCTCACTCCAGTTGCAAATAAAGAAAATCTCAGATATGATGGAAAACAGGATTAAAATATTAAAAAAGGGATAAAATGAGAGATATAGCTAATTTTTTATTTGAGGTTGGTATGTTGAAGAAAACCCCGAGAACGGGTTTTCGCTTTTTAGGTTCCGGTTGCGAATCAGTGGCAGAACATGTGTTGAGAACGATATTCATAGGATTTACGTTAAGCAAGCTTGAAACTGAAGTTGATGAACTAAAAGTACTGAAAATATGTCTAGTCCATGATCTCCCCGAAGCCAGGACCGGGGATATGAACTATATGTATAAGAAATATGTTACCGTAAATGAAGAGAAAGCGATAAGAGAGCTGACGGAGACCCTTTTCTTTGGCGATGAAATTAAAGCTGCCATTCATGAATTTAATGAAAAAAAAACAAAAGAGGCTCTTATTGCCCATGACGCCGACCAGCTGTCTCTTATTCTTCAGTTAAAAGAATACGGGGATCTGGGGAATAAATATACGAAAGACTGGATTGAATTTGCCAGCAAACGACTCTGTACCGAAACAGCGAAAAAACTGGCGGTCAGCATTATTAACACAGATTCGTCACAATGGTGGTTCAAAGGTAAAAGCGACTGGTGGATTAATGGCGGCAGCGATAATAACGCATAGCAACTGGCGAGAGCCTGATCCATTGTATGAAGGTCTCTTTGCTGCTGGTGTTGTACTATTACAGTATCCCTCCTTGTGTGCGACCCCTCATCATATTTGACCGAACTATTGCTTTTTGATGACCTCATCGTACTTGACACTGCTATAAAAATACCCTACATTATCGCCGTTTTTATGAACACTGGAAGAATACGCCTTGTTTGGTAAGAGATGCATTGCGAGTCTGTTTTCATAAAGCCGTAAAAGAAGTGATATTTCCATATACGTCCCTATGCAATGGATCTTTTGGGGAAGCTTATGGGACAAAGGTGAGTATTACAGCATGACCCGCAATCGCTACAATTACATTTCTGTTCAGGGAGTCAGAGAGGAGGGGCCTTGTCGCCCGGATATCAATTAAGGAGAAAAACGGTCAATGGCTACAAAGAGAAAGATAAGAACCGATGAGATAAAGGTAAAGAAGAAGAAAAAACGCATGAGGAAATCTGTTCTTTTTTTGATAGTTGTTTCCATTGTCGCGTTCTTGATCATTTTCTTTGTCGTTCTCTTCGAGTATGTATTCCCGCCAACTAAAGGCAGCGTCGCGAAAAGAGAAAAGCAGGAGGTGGTTCTCTATTTTTCCGATATGAATGAACGGTTTTTAGTGGCGGAAAAGAGGTATGTCCCCAAAGAAGAAAGTGTGGAAGGTCAGGCGAGGGAAATTGTAAAAGCATTACTCGATGGTTCCAAGACGAAACTGGTGAATACTTTTCCGGAAAAGGTTTCCCTGGAAAGTATCAAAATAGATGACAAGAAAACAGCGTATGTCAGTTTCGATAATAATCTAACGCAATTTCATCCGGGTAGCAGTGCCAGCGAAATGACAACGATATATTCGCTGACAAATACGCTCATACGAAATATCAACGGTATAAAAAAAGTCAAATTACTGGTGGATGGAAAGGAAGTGGAATCCATTAAAGGTCATATTGATACGAGGCATCCGTTTAGTATGAAAAAAGAAATGTTGGCACCTGGTTCAAGAGAGGGATGATAAGTTAGATATCAAGACGTTTATCTCGCTGAATATAAAGTTATGGCTTCAAGTAAAAAACTTTCCAGAACAAGAAATATAGGGATCATTGCCCATATTGATGCCGGTAAAACTACTGTGACGGAGAGGATCCTGTTTTATGCGGGGAGATTGTATAAGATGGGTGAAGTTCATAATGGTGAAGCCGCGATGGATTGGATGCCTCAGGAACAGGAGAGAGGGATTACAATAACTTCTGCCGTGACAGCCTGTACGTGGGCTAATCATGAGATCCAGATTATTGACACACCCGGCCATGTTGATTTTACCATGGAAGTTGAGCGCTCGCTCAGAGTTCTTGATGGGGCCTTGGTGGTGTTTTGTGCCGTCGGCGGTGTAGAACCCCAATCGGAAACGGTCTGGCATCAGGCAGATAAATATGGGGTTCCCAAGATTGCTTTCATCAACAAGATGGACAGGATAGGTGCCGATTATTTTGGAACCATAAAAACAATGAGTGAGAGGTTTAATTCAAGACCTTTACCTATACAAATACCTTTTGGACAGGAGGAACATTTTAAAGGAATAATAGACTTAATCAAACAGAAAGCAGTAACCTGGGATGAAAATAAACTTGGCGTATCTTTCACAGTTACGGATATTCCGGAAGATATCTTTCAAGAGGTCAGGGAGTACCGGGAGACGCTTATAGAATCGCTTGCCGAGATGGATGATTATATTGCAGAGAAGTATCTGGAGGGGACCGAGATTCAGGAGAAAGAAATAATCCAGGCGATAAGGCACGCAACAATCTCTCTGAAAGCCGTGCCGGTTATGTGCGGTACTGCTTTGAGAAACAAGGGTATTCAAATATTACTCGATGCGATTGTCCATTTTTTACCATCACCGGAAGACATCCCCCCTGTTAACGGTATCAATCCCTTAACCAGACAAGAAGAGGTACGACTTAGCAGCGACGATGAACCCCTATCCGCCCTCGCATTCAAAATTATGCAAGATGAAGGAAGGAAGTTGACGTATCTGAGAGTGTATTCGGGACAGATCAAGGCAGGCGATGATGTATATAATGCCAGCATCGGGAAGAAAGAGAAAATCGCCCGTCTGTTAAAAATGCATGCGAATAAACGGGAGAGGATTGAGCGGTGCGGGGCAGGCGGGATTGTTGCCATTATGGGCCTCAAAGATACAACCACGGGAAATACAATATGTGATGAATCTCGTCCGATTCTTCTTGAACCAATAGAGTTCTATGAACCGGTGATAAGTCAGGCTATCGAGGCCAAAACTCCGGCAGATCAGGAAAAACTGACAGGGGCATTGGCAAAACTTATGGAAGAGGATCCTACAATCAAAGTAAAGTACAATGATGAGACTTCCCAAACTGTTGTTTCAGGTATGGGGGAACTTCATCTGGAAATTCTTATTGACAGATTACAGCGAGAGTTTAATGCGCGCGTCAATGTAGGTAAACCCAGGGTTGTATATCGGGAAACTATTCAAAAAAGAATAGAGATTGAAGGACTTTTTGACAAGGAACTCGGCGAAAGAAAACATTACGGCCATGTGAGATTATTGCTTGAACCTAAGAGCAGGGGCGAGGGCAATGAGCTTGTGAAAAAAATTGATGAAACAGTAATTCCGGCAGAATACCATACCGCTATAGAAGAGGGCGTTGAAGAAGCATCTCTGAGCGGGGTTATAAGCGGCTACCCCATTGTGGATCTAAAGGTGACAATAACAGGAGGATCGTTTAGGGACGGGGAATCTACAACACTTGGGTATAAAATAGCTGCATCATCCGCGGTAAAAAATGGATGTGTGCAGGCTGATCCTGTATTGCTTGAACCGATCATGATGGTAGATATTATCACGCCGGGTGAATTTATGGGTGAAGTTATTGGAGATATAAATGCACGACGGGGAGAAATTCAAGCCATCACAACGAAGGGAACAATAAGCGAAATAAAGGCCAGGGTTCCTCTGAAGGAAATGTTTGGATATTCAACCGACCTTCGTTCTGCAACTCAGGGTAGAGCCATATTTTCCATGCAGTTTCATGCGTATGATAAGAGTTGATGTGTGTATGCAGCAGATCACATTGTAACCCGTTCAATATACACAGCATGCATAACCTCAATACGTTGCAAACATCTATAGGATTCAAGATGCCAAGGATGCAAGTGAATGGCCGGAACACTTGAACCCTCGAATCCTTCTTACAACTGTGATGAAGACACCATCCAGCGTACGACAACTCACAGCATTATATTGCATGAAGTTTAATTTAGAGAAGGATTAGATTCAATGGTACCAATAGATAATGAGAATGATTACTTAAAAGTATCAGCAGCTCCTTTGCTTGATAAAGATAAACTACTGAAAAGTATATTTCGTATAAGTACCTTCCTCACAGCACCGTCCAATGTGGATGAACTCATGGCTAAAATATTAGACGAAGTCGTCGATACAATGGGTTTCGACATGGGGATCATTCGTCTGGTTGATGAAACGAAACAATATCTGGAAACTAAAGTAGTGAAAAATTATAATCCGGAAGAGACAAAAACAGCCTTTTCCGTTGCGCTTAATATTAAAGAACATGATTGTCTGTCTACAAAAGTGGCTAAATCAGGTCTACCTATAGCCGTTGAAAATATGAATACTGATCCCAGGATCACCGAAACCGATCGTATGCTCACAAAAGTCTATACTAGGGGATCTATTATGTGCGCGCCCCTGAAAATCGGTGATGAAGTGATTGGTACAATTGCTGCGTGGTGCAAAGAGGAAATAAAATATTTCACCGAAGAGATTAACCTTTTCCTGACATTTGCGAGTCAGATGAGTATCGTTATCCACAATACGAGACTTTTTGAGACGAATGCGGAAAAGATACGTCAGCTCATGATTCTTCAGGAGGCTGTTTCTGAGATAAACATAAGCCGCGTCCTTGATAATCACATTCTCTATGTTCTGAGTAATAGCGCGCTGAGGATTGCAGACGCCGACAAGGTACTTGTGTATTTTCTTGACATAGAAAAGGATCGCTGTCTCGTTACCGATGGTGGAAAGGTGTTCATCGAAGATAGAAAAGCGTATGATAAAAAAATAGGACAAAGTATCATTAAACGAACAATGGATACAGGCAGTATTGTGGTGTGTCGTAATTCGGATGACAGCTCTGCCATCTATCCCATTTATGAAGGATGTTCCTCAGAGATAGCCTTCCCCCTTCATATAAAAAACAAGTTTAAAGGTGCATTATATCTCGCCAAGATATCAGACGGCTACTCACAGGATCAAATAAATATTCTCGATATATTGGTTAAAAACGCGGTTACATCATATGATAATGCGATTATGCATTCTATGCTATCCCTCGAAGCGGAATCTCTCAAAACGGAAGTTGAAAAACTCAAGGAGAGGGAAGATATTTTATTAGGATTTCATAATATTATCGGCAAGTCGAAAAAGATGATTGGCATATTCCATGTGGTAGAAGAAGTAGCCTCACATAATACAAATATATTAATTCAGGGTGAAAGTGGTACCGGCAAAGAATTGATTGCGCGCGCAATTCATAGACAGAGCAACAGGCATTCAAAACCTTTTGTCGATGTAAATTGTGCCGCTATTCCCGGAACGCTTTTAGAAAGTGAACTTTTCGGCTATGAAGCAGGAGCATTTACGGACGCAAGAAAAAGAAAAATAGGTCTTCTGGAATATGCTAATGGTGGAACATTACTGTTAGATGAAGTGGGTGATATGAGTATCCAGTTGCAAGTAAAATTCCTCAGAATGCTGGAAAATGGTTATGTCAGACGACTAGGAGGTACAGAAAATATACCTATAGATGTGAGATTCGTTTTCTCTACAAATATGGATCTTGCTAAAATGGTAAGTGAAGGTTCCTTTCGGGAGGATCTTTTTTACAGGATAAGGGTTGTTCCTATTGTTATACCGCCACTTCGGGATAGATCTGACGACATCCTTCTCCTATCACGACATTACATAGAAGAGTTTAATAAGAAATTCGGTAAAAAAGTGAGAGGTTTCAGTAAAGAAGCCGAAAATATTCTGAAAAACTATTCTTGGCCAGGCAATGTTCGTGAGTTAAAAAATATTATTGAACGGGTAATGATATTACAGCGAATCGGCACAACGATTACACCTGATGATCTTCCCGCGGAAATAAAAGTGATTCCCACGCAGAAGTATCTTAACGTTGAAATTGAGAAATTTCTCCCTCCATTATTTTCCGGTGAAATAAATTTCACATCCGTAACGGAAAAAATCATGAACGATATCAAAGAGAAAATACTCGAAAACGCTCTTGAAATGAGTGGCGGCAATAAGACTGTGGCGGCGAAACAACTGAGCATATCTCGATATAAATTTATCCGTGAACAGAAAAAAATTAGTAAACATATTAACTGATTAATTA
>DNUI01000289.1 GCA_003508565.1 Syntrophaceae bacterium | reverse complement strand
TGACATCACATATTTCACTATATAGTATAAAAGTAGCAGAAGTTACAAAATGTCCTTGACTGAGAGGGCTAAAAACACCCCCATGGGGCGTGTCCTTTTTTTCATTGCTATGATAAGGGAACTTTGGAAACTATGAAATATCCGTTCATTGCGTACCAATGGCTAACAAGGCTGCTGTGTGCCCTTCTCCTCATCCAATTATTCTCAGTTGCGGCATCCTGCACTCAGATAGCAGGCGGGAAGGCACAAAGTGTGGAGGATGTCTTTCTCCCTGACGGTGATACTGTGACGGTGGAGGTATGGGTCAAAAACCTCGAGGTGCCGTGGTCCCTTGTCTTCCTTCCCGATGGAAGGGCTCTTGTAAGTGAAAGGCCGGGGAGAATTCGGTTGATACAGGACGGACATTTACAGGAGAAACCGTACCTGTCGGTTGACGCAGCCCGTGTCGGTGAAGCCGGCCTTATGGGTATTGCCGTACATCCTCAGTTTCCCATGGAACCATACATTTATGCCATGTATACCTACAGAAAAGGAGGAGATCTTCTAAATCGCGTCGCGCGGTTCAGGGATCGAGGCGGTACGGGAAGTTTCGACAGGGTAATCATTGACACTATTCCGGGGGCCAGATTCCACGACGGCGGGAGGATAGCCTTCGGACCCGATGGCATGCTCTATGTCACGACAGGTGAAAATTTCATCTCCGCTCTTGCACAGGATCTCTCATCGCTTGCGGGAAAGGTCCTGCGGGTAACTCCCGAAGGCAACATCCCAGCAGACAACCCGTTCATAGATTCTCCCGTCTATTCATATGGACATAGAAATCCGCAAGGTATCGCCTGGCAGCCTGACACGGGCAGGTTATTTGAGTCTGAACATGGACCGTCAGGGGAATTCGGTCGTTTTGCCCATGACGAGATCAACATTATCACCAAGGGCGGAAATTACGGATGGCCACACGTTATCGGCTCGTTGGGAAAGGAACCTTACATAGACCCGATTATCGTCTGGAAGGAGACAACCCCACCCGGAGGCATCACGTTCTATAAAGGGAATCTGCTTGGCCATCTAAGGGGAGACCTGTTTGTAGCTACATTGAGAAGCAGAGCACTTGTCAGAATCAAGTTCGATGCAGATACAAGGATTCAGAAAATCGAGCGCTGGTTTGCCCAAGATTTCAAAAGTGGGAGATACGGGAGGCTGCGTGACGTAGTCTCAGGTCCTGATGGGGCACTCTATTTTACCTCCAGCAACAGGGACGGGAGGGGCAATCCCGCTTCCGATGATGACAAGATATACCGAATCGTCCCGAAAAAGTAATAAAAACCGCTCTCCTGTAAAGGTCAATCATCCATTGCTCTATGTATTTGCCCTTCGGCAAAATTCACTACTGTGTGCATTTCAGCAAGCATTGATACAGAGAGTTAGTCCGGCGAAATCATCATTTTTCGTCTTATGGGGGGAGGTCAGGCAAAAGTGCTGGGAAGATACATGCCTTAAACTATTGGCGTAATAATAATGTAACGTAATCCGTCCTTGTCTGCTTGCGTCATTTTGGAACAATACAAGATTAAGAATGATAATTTTTAAATAATCTGGTATCTTCGGAAACAAGACGGTAAATAGAGAAAACAGACGTTGAGCTATGAATTGGGAGGGTTTTCTTTACTTAAGGAACACAGACCATCAGGGGGATGCAACTCTATCGACCTATCACCCTAAAATAAGGAGGATATGATGAAAACAATGCACAGACGATATATGAAATCTGCCGTTGCAGTATTGTGGAGTGTCCTGTTCATCTTTTTATTCATGCAGGGCATTCTGTTTGCGCAATCCGTTGTTGATGAGTGGCAAGCCGTGAAAACGCCACCACCACCGGAGCTGAAAGCGGTGACGATTGATCCAAGCACGACGGCTTTACTGTTACTCGATTTCAACAAGCAAACCTGTAACGTAAAAACACGGCCCCGTTGCATCAGCTCCATCCCTGCCGTAGCGAACCTTCTTAAGAAAGTCCGTGATAACGGTGCGAAGGTTATCTATAGTCTTTCTGCCGGAGCAACAGTTGCAGATATTGCACAAGAACTGATGCCTGCGGCATATGAACCGGTAGTGACATCAGGACCGGACAAGTTCCTGGGGACTGATTTGGAAAAGATTATTAAGGAAAAAGGCATAAAGACAGTCATTGTCACGGGGACTGCTGCACATGGCGCTGTTATCTACACGGCAAGCGGTGCTGCGTTGAGGGGGATTAAGGTTGTCGTTCCCGTAGATGGCATATCGGCGGATAACACTTACGCTGAACAATACACCGTATGGCATTTGATGAATGCCCCCCGGGTCTCAAACCAGGTAACACTAACAAAGACGACATCCATTAATTTCTGAGTCAATCGTTATTCACCCGACAAGATAAAAGGCGTGACGATGCATGTCTACACCGTGTGCCTTTCTGTTCTATGTATCAATAACTTCTCGTAATGTTGCTAAATAGATATGTTCAAATTATTCAACTATTGAATCGTAAATTTGCAAATCAAATTGTCATTTAGTCTTTGACGAACAAGCGTCTCGACAAAAATGTCGACTTCATAACATCATGTATTTATTTTTAATGCCTTGTTTTAATTAGACTTATTCTTATTATGTTGAATAATTTCGACATTCACTGCTCTCCTCCAATCGGGATAATAAAGTTTTAATGACATAATATCAATGTGTTGCACATTATTAGTCGAAGTGGCACATATACTGCTTAAAAAGCATGCAGGAAATATCGTCTGTGAGGGATATGCGATACGAAACCGTTGATTCAGCTCTATTACACCCATATCTGGTGTTTTCATATATATTTCTACTACTGAACAGTTCGGTTTTTCTTGGCCAGATTGAGTACGACGGAATCATACAGCCATTGTTTACGATAGCGGTATGCTTGAGCTACACTTTCCTTTATCTTGTACCCGTCATCCTTATACTGGGTGTTGTGAAGGCAATTTTATCTGTACCGTTTATTGTTAAAACCCGCTTCCCGCGTCAGTGGTTTTTATACGGAACGGCAATCCTGCTGACATGGCTCCTCCAAATTTTGGTTTTTGCCGACGGTTTTATTTTCCGGGTCTTCAGTTTTCACATAAACGGTTTTGTGTGGAATCTGGTCTTCACCCCGGGTGGAATCGAATCAATGGGTGGTGATGCTGCCTCCTTCGTAACTTTTGGTGCTATTATCTTCGGATTTCTGATTCTGCAATCCCTTTTGCTGTTCGTCCTCTTGTATCTTCCGTCGATTCGCCGCTTATGTTTACACTTGTTCAATCGTAAACGGCTTATTTTTGCTATCATAACGCTTTTGGTTCTTATGGTTCTGCAGAGTGTCACATTCGGTGTGAGTACACTCTATGCTTACAGCCCCGTCCTGACTACATCCGAAGCCTTTCCATTGTACATGCCGTTCACATTCAAGAGGATTGCCAAGTCCTTTGGGGTTCAACCCAGGGAAATAGTCGGATTCAGAATTAAATCGACAACTCTTCATGTTCGCTATCCACTCTCTCCTATTAGGGAACAACTCGAACACAAGAAACACAATATCGTATGGTTGGTGGCAGAGTCTCTGCGTGCCGATATGCTGAACCCGGAGGTCATGCCGGAGACCTGGGCTTTCTCGGAAAAGGCTGTGCGTTTTGAAAATCATTATGGCAGCAGTAATAACACGCGTGAAAGTCTGTTTTCCATGTTCTACGGTCTTTATGGCAATTACTGGTTTAGCTTTCTTTATGAACGCAAAGGACCGGTCATTATGGATATTCTTCTCCGGCAAGGATACCAAATGCAAATATTCAGCAGCTCTAAATTCAGCTACCCGGAATTCAATAAGACCATTTTTATCCGAGTACCCAGAGAATTTCTCCATGATGTTAACGATCTGCCTTCCGGTCTGGGCTGGCAGCAAGATCGGGCATATGTGACGCGCATGCTCGATTTCATTGAGAACCGAGAACCGGGACGCCCATTCATAACTTTTATGTTTTTTGAATCACCTCACGCACGTTATTATTTCCCTCCTGAAAGCGTGATTCGGAGACCATATTTGGAAGATTTCAATTATGCCACGATGAATCTTAAGCGGGACATCGAACTGATCAAGAACCGGTATATCAATTCTTGCCGTCATCTGGACAGCCAGTTTGGCCGGGTTCTTAAGTATTTGGATGAACATGGGCTGCTGGATTCCACGATTGTCATCCTAACCGGAGATCATGGAGAGGAATTTATGGAAAAAGCACATTGGGGACATAATTCCAGCTTTGTGGAAGAACAGACCCGTACACCATTGGTTCTCCGGATCCCGGGTGTAGAACCTCGCAGGGTAACTGATCTCACGAGCCATTTGGATTTTCCGGCGACGTTGTTACCTCTTTTAGGTGTGACCTCCCCTGCGGAATCTTACAGTTTGGGTTTCAATATGCTGGGTCCACGGATCCATAACTTTACTGTTCTTGCGGATTGGCATACGCTCGCATATGTAGATGATGAATATAAGGCTACTTTTCAGTACAATGGTGTATCAGCAAACCAGAAGCTAACGACCAAAAATGATGTGAATATTAAAAATCCAGATGTATTTTATCAAACTCATATGCCCAAGCTTGTCAAAATAATGAAAGATATGACACGCTTCAGCAAATAATACCCACAATTGTGAATATGGCAATAACCCCAAAGAACCCGGGATATTGACGGAGATTACCTAATCCTAACTAGAGAGTAGATATCCATGGTATTTACCGACATATGGCTATGCGCTCTTCCTATTCATAATACTCAACTTCAAGTCCTCTCTGCATCGTTTGTGCGTAGGAGGTGTAAGAAATAAGCATCTCTTTATCACTGCCGTCCGGTAAACGAGCGTTATGTGTTTTTTTAAGCTGTTTACATCCTTCAAATGATGCTATTCTACCATTATAGTGGAATTGGACAAATTGGCCATTTTCTGCGAAGCCCGTCTCTATTTCTCGTTAACATTATTCCCTAAACGATCAAAGCATGTATTCTCTTGTAATCATGTAATATTTGTCTTTTGTAGGAAACTAACCTGTGTTATAGTGATATGCAGATTATCGAAAAAAATTCTTACAGTAATTTTTATGTGACACCACTGAGCACCAAAGGATCTGTATAGAATGATAACAGAAAACGCTTTTGTGGAGATAGCCGCTATTTTAGGCCTCGCGACCCTGATTGGAATCGTTGGGCAAAAATTGCGTCAACCTCTGATAATCATGTTTCTCGCAACGGGTATTCTCGCGGGCCCTTCATGTTTGGGAATTATACAGAGCTATGATCAGATCGAATTGCTGGCGCATATCGGAATCGCCCTCCTGCTTTTTATCGTCGGTCTCAAGCTAGATTTGCAACTGATTCGTACAATAGGTCCGGTCGCATTGGCTACGGGCCTGGGGCAGATCTTTTTTACATCGATAATAGGATTCTTCATCGCCGTTGCCCTGAAAATGTCGTTCCTCACCGCAGCCTATGTGTCTGTCGCACTCACTTTTTCAAGTACAATTATCATTGTGAAGCTCCTGTCCGACAAGAAAGAAATTGATTCTCTTCATGGTCAGATAGCCATCGGCTTCCTCATTGTTCAGGACATAGCTGCAATTCTGGCTTTGGTTGGCTTGACCACCTTTGGATCATCCCTTGCTGAAGAGGGGTCTGCGTATGCCTCAGCGCTGATTACCGGCGCAAAAGGTCTGGGCTTGTTGCTCATAGTCGCACTTTTGATGAAATATGTCATCCCATACCTGACCAAGCGCCTCGCTCATTCTCTGGAGTTGTTGACTCTTTTCGCGATTGCATGGGCGGTGTTTCTTGGCGCGGCGAGCGATCTGCTCGGATTCAGCAAAGAAG
>DNUI01000073.1 GCA_003508565.1 Syntrophaceae bacterium | reverse complement strand
TTATCTCACCCTGACGTATCTGCTTCAGGAATGTAATGCCGTCAGCGACGGCGTTCGCTTTTTCTCCCGGTATGCCGAGCTCTGTGACGCGGGAGCGTCCACAGCCAAAGAAAACAGCATCATAGTCGTTACCCGCATTTTGCAGGAATTCTCGTCCAATATGTACCCCCGTCCGAATATGGACACCGTGTGATTCAATCTGAGCGATGTCATTTTTCAATGCAGGGAGGGGAAGACGATAGGGGGGGATCCCCCAACGCAGGATTCCTCCGGGCTCTGTTGCGGCCTCGAAAACATCACACGAATATCCCAGACAATTGAGGAAATACGCGGCAGAAAGGCCCGCCGGTCCTGCTCCCACCAATGCGATTCTTTGTTGTTTTGAGGGGAGTATTTCCAGGTTGGGCTTCAGATCATAACGGCTGGCAGTCTCTGCGAGAAAACGCTCCACAGTGTGGACGGCTACTGCTTCATCGAACTCTCTGCGGTTGCAGGTCTCTTCGCAAGGATGAGGGCAAATCCTTCCACACACGGAGGGGAAAGGATTTTCTCTGAGAATAGTCTCCCATGCTTCTTTGAACAGTCCCTGGGCGGTAAGCATCTCGATCCTTGCAATATCTTCACCGGCCGGGCAGGCCTCACTGCAAGGAGATGTTTTTTCATCATACAGAGGTCGGAGAAAACGCCACGAGCCTGTCTTGTTGCTTTCCGTGGACATGGAGGAATGGGGCAACAATAGAGGAATGGAGCTCACCGTTTCATTCATGTTCTATTTCCTTGCCATGTCCGGAAATTGCGATTCTGTGGATTCAATTAATCCTATAAGCTGCACATCCGTATATGCATCTTCTGCCGCCGCAATATTTTGCATGTATGTATCGGGGACTTCTTCCCGGATGACATCACGGATTGCCTCCAGGGGAGGCATGCCTGTCATACGTGCAAACGCCCCTATCATGGCCGTGTTGACAATGGGATGAGTCCGCGTACCTAACTGATTTTTCAGTGCAATGCGATTCGCATCAACAAGAGCCAGTTGGTAACCGATAAACTGTTTTCTATCTGCGGGAGGAGTGGTGCTGTTGATCAGGACCCACCCCCCGGGCTTGAGTCCACGGGTTATATTAACCCCGGGAAGAAGAGTCTGATCCTGAACCACGACGTGATCGGGGTAATATACATTTGTCCGGAGCAGAATTTTTTCTTTGTCAAGACGGACATACGCCTCGACGGGTGCTCCCCGTCTCTCAACGCCAAAAAAAGGAAAACTCTGTACCTGATACCCGGCTCGGAAAAATGCCTTGGCCAGCAGAATCGTTGCCACAACGGTTCCCTGGCCACCGCGCCCATGAAAACGGATTTCAACAAGCATAGTCGACTGCCCGTCCTTTTTACACCTTGCTCCAGACAACCGCGATAGCCCTGGCAGGTTTTTCGTCAAGAGATCGAAAAGAATGATTTATCTCCGATTCAAAATAGATTGTGTCGCCCGGCAGAAGTATTTCTACCCGATCATCAGTCCGGAATTCCAGCCTTCCTTCGAGGATGTATACGAATTCTTCTCCTTCGTGATTTGTAAATACCATATCACCCGTACCCAGCGGCTGAAACGCGACAAGAAGGGGTTCCATGTGCTTGTCGGCTTTATGTGTCTCCAGGGATTCATAAATATAATCGACTTCACCCTCATGGTGATGGGGTCGGCGCTTGATGCTAATCCTTTCCCCGCTCCGGGTTACGGATATTTTCACGCCGGGAGCCTCTTCCTCAAAGAAAGAAGCCATGCCCACATTGAATGCTTTTGCCAGCTTTAGGAGCGATGCGACAGGAGGAACAACATCACCACTCTCGATTTCCTCTAAGACAGACTTGGAAATACCGGTCTTTGCTGCGAGATCTTGAAGGGTGATCTGCTTTTTGTGGCGGAGTTCCTTTACGGTACGCCCGATTCTGAGCCCTTCGGTGTTCTTATCCATGTCTCCATATTGTGCCATCTTTTCACCTCGGCGGCGTCTGTATTTTAAAAGAGAAATATGTATTTGAAAGGAAGGCCTATGATTGCTTATAGAAACGATTGTTTCAAAGGGACCACTTTATTGATTAAGTATAAGACAAGACAACTCTATATGTCAAGGGTAAGGAGGGTGTTTCTCGCAACATTCTCAATTCAATTGCTGTGCAAGAGGCTCCACGACATATATCGTGTTAGTAGTGCCTGCCACGGCTACCCGATTACGGCCGGTGTGTTTTGCGCTGTACAGGGCGACATCGGCTGCCTGGAGAACTGCCTCTCCCGTGACGCCATGATCCGGAAAAATTGCTACACCAAAAGATAGACTGATGCTATCAAGTAATTGATCATTAAAGTATAGCTGCATATGCTGCGCCGTACGCCTCAATGCTTCTGCTCTTTTTTGAGTTATATCCAGAGCGGCGCCCGGCAATATCAAGGTAAATTCTTCACCGCCATAGCGGCAGGCCACATCTTCTTTACGAATGTTGTTTTGGAGAAACTTGCCTAATTCCTTCAGCACCAAGTCGCCGGCCTCGTGCCCAAAATTATTATTGAACCGCCTGAAATGATCTATGTCAACCATAATAATACCAAGGGGTATTCCATGACGCTCAGCGCGATGTAGTTCCCGAACCAGGGTTTCTTCCATGTAACGGCGGTTGAAAAGACCGGTAAGAGGATCACGGGTGGCCTGTTGTTTCAGGGTATCTCTGAGTTTAATATTAGACAGAGCAAGGGAGAGATGGTCACCCACAGTGACGGCAACTTGTTTCGTCTCTGCATTAAATTCTTCAGAGCGATCTTCATATCCCGGTTCAGAGAAAGGTGATCCGGAGAAAGGCTGTAGTTGTAAATGCAACATTCCCAGGACTTCCCGTTGTGCCAACAGGGGGACACACAGACTGCTTTTTCCCGAAACACTACAGAGATGCGGACAGTGTAAATCCGGACGTGAATCGACGGTGACATGCATCTTTTTCTTCTGGAGAGCATAGCAATCCCTCGGAATGAATTTGCTTTTCCCGGCTAATGCTTTTCCCCAGGAAGCTACTGTCTCAATCGAATTCTGCGTGTGATCAAGCATGAATAATGCCCCTGCCGCAGCAGGAATTAATTTCTGGGTGAACTTGTGAATAACAGGATATGTTTCTTTAAGCGAACTGCAGGCCTGAAGTTGTTCCGACATTTGATTGAAGAAAGAGATCCTTTGATTACGCATACCATATTCATACACCAGGGAATGAAGTTTGCAATTGGTTTCCTCTAATGCGACTTCCATCCGCTCACGCTCGGCGATTTCGCGTTGAAGGTCCTCATTGGTGTTTCTGAGTTCCGCGGTTCGCTTGGTAACGGTTTCTTCCAAAAGATTCTTGTGTTTTTTCAACTCTTCTTCAGCTCGCTCGCGCTCGGCGATTTCTTGCTGGAGCTGTATGTTCTGCCCCTCGAGTTGCTTTTGCAGGTGACTCAAACTAATGTGTGTCCTGACCCTGGCTAAAACCTCCGCAATCTTGAATGGCTTGGTGATGTAGTCAACGCCCCCTGCCAGGAAACCTTTGATTTTGTCAGTAGTGTCATCAAGGCCGCTGATAAAAATTACAGGAATTCTGCAACGATGCTCATCGGATTTCAGAAGATGACAGACCTCATAGCCGTCCATATCCGGCATTGATACGTCCAGAAGGATCAGGTCCGGTACCTCGGTTGCTAATGATTCTAGAACTGCGCGCCCGCTTCCCGCAGGGTGAACTTTATAACTATGCTGTGTAAGTATATCCGTGAGCATAGTAAGAACATCCTGAGAGTCATCAGCGACGAGAATTAGAGGTGAATTATCGTGATGCAGTTCACTGGCTTCCATTTTACTATCGTCTTGTTGCATGCCCAGACCTCTTGTGGTAGTTAATTTTAGTCTTTCTTATCACAACTTCTATTCTTCGCGTGCCCTGGCTGCTGTTAATAAGTTCTCAATGCTCCGTGATTATGTGTCTTCTTCCGGATGATTACTTTTCATCTCTGATATCTATGAGCACGAGAGGAATCGCGTAAAGAGCTTAAAAAATACTATGTTACCAAGATGACACAAAAATATAATAACCCATTGCTGAGTTGTTTATCGGCGATTTTGAAGTCATACTTTAGAAAAATGGTTAATATTACGAAGATTTGCTGTATATACGGGGGAAGGAGACTTGGCGGGATTGTCATATTTTCTTCACAACGCTATCCCAAGATAATGTAGTGAAGCTCTCCGTGGTGTAGTTCGAAGATCTTCAATGTTTCATGGCAGCCGGTAACCGCCGCATGGCATCATAATTTTGCTAT
>DNUI01000208.1 GCA_003508565.1 Syntrophaceae bacterium | reverse complement strand
TTGCCGGATACTTTCTTATTGTGTCAGATTTTGTAAATTACGCAAAACAAAAAAACATTCCTGTCGGCCCCGGGAGAGGTTCTGCGGCAGGAAGTTTAGTGGCATACTCAATCGGCATCACAAATATCGACCCAATACGGTATGGACTTTTTTTCGAGAGATTTTTGAACCCAGACCGGATAAGCATGCCTGATATAGATATTGACTTTTGTCAGGACGGTAGGGATGAAATCATCAAGTACGTCACAGATAAATACGGGAGCGATAAAGTCGCTCAGATCATTACGTTCGGTAAAATGCAGGCGAAGGCGGTGATCAGGGATGTAGGAAGGGCATTGAGCATATCCTACGGCGAAGTGGACACAATAGCCAAACTGGTACCCAATGTTCTCAATATTTCCCTTGATATGGCCATTCAAAGTGAGCCGCGTTTGCAGGAAGAGGAGAAAAAAAATGAAAAGGTAAAAAAGCTCCTCTCTCTGTCGCGGGCCCTGGAAGGTTTAAACAGGCATTCTTCCACCCACGCTGCAGGTGTTGTCATATCAGATGTGCCCCTTGTTGAGCGCGTGCCTCTCTGCAAAAGTCCCAGGGAGGAAATCGTCACGCAATATTCCATGAACGATCTCCAGGCTGTGGGTCTTACCAAATTTGACTTTCTTGGCTTGAAAACACTTACGGTCATTAAGAACGCTCTGCAGTTTATTAAAGAGGGGAGGGGGCATAATTTAGACATTGATAAACTTTCCCTCGATGATCACAACACGTATCAATTACTGATGAAGGGAAACACGGACGGCGTGTTCCAGCTGGAAAGTTCCGGCATGAAAGACATCCTTGTCAATATGAAGCCTGATTGCATAGAGGATATTATTGCCCTCATTGCCCTTTACAGACCGGGACCGATGAATATGGTCCCTGAATTCATTTCCAGAAAACAGGGTAAAACCAAGATCGTGTATGAAATACCCGAACTGGTAGAGATCCTGAAGGAAACTTATGGTGTCATCGTGTACCAGGAGCAGGTCATGCAGATAGCAAGCGCCATTGGTGGTTACACCATGGCGGAAGCAGATATACTGCGCAAGGTCATGAGCAAGAAAAAAACCTCTGAGATGGAAAAAGAAAAACCTAAATTTCTTGAGGGGGCCAAACAGAAAAAAATATCCGAAAAAAAGTCGCGAAAAATCTGGGATCAGATGGAAACATTCGCCGAATACGGTTTTAATAAGTCTCACAGTACGGCCTACGCGATAATATCCTACCAAACCGCGTATTTGAAAGCTAATTATCCGGTTGAATTTATGGCTGCACTTCTGACAAGTGAAAAGGATAACAGAGACAAGATTATTAAATATATCAGCTGTTGCAAAGATATGGGTATAAATGTCCTTCCTCCCGATATCAATGAGTCGCAAAGTGATTTCAGCGTCTCCGGTGAACATATTCGCTTTGGTCTCGCAGCCGTCAAGAATGTGGGAAGCGGTGCTGTCGAATCAATCATAGATGTCAGAAAAAACGAAGGTAGCTTTTCGACATTCGACGATTTCTCAAACCGTGTCGATCACAGGAAAATTAACAAGAGAATGATTGAAAGCCTTATTAAATGTGGGGCTTTTGATTCTCTTAGTTACAAAAGAAAATACCTCATGGAAAATTATGAAGGCATTGTTGATACGGCTCACAGGAGACAGAAGGAAAGGTCAAGCGGTCAGACAAGCTTATTTGACCAGTTGGAAAGTGATAATTCTCAAAATTTTGAATCTGCTAATCACTATGCCATTCCTGATGCAACGGAATGGGATCATCAGGAATTACTTGGCTATGAGAAGGAAACCCTAGGATTTTACATTACAGGTCATCCACTTTTGAAATACGCGGATAAGCTGAGCAACCTTGCGAATGTCGATACCACAAGTATCAATGATAAGAAAGATCGTGATGTCGTAATATTTGGAGGTGTCGTCAGCAATATTCATGAGGTTACAACGAAGAAAAAAGATGTCATGGCGTATATAACCATTGAGGATCTCAAAGGTTCTGTAACAGTAATCTTTTTTGCCGATATTTATAAAAAGGCTTTCGGTCTGCTCCATAGTGAAGAACCCGTGCTGATTAAGGGTACCATAGATGCTGGGGAAGAGGGCGTTAAGGTGATCGCCTCCGAACTGAGCGCTCTCGGCAATGCATCAGAAAAATCTTTTAATGAAGCGCATTTTTATATTAATGTTTCACATGCATCATCTGAAGTAATAGAATCACTTAATGCGTTACTTAAGACCTATAAGGGTAAGTCCTATGTATTCATACATATTCTTAATGGTAAAAGCGAGATTATTGTGTACCTCGGCAAAGAATGCCGTGTAGAAATTACCGAAAAATTAAGAGAAGACGCTGATCTGCTTCTTGGTTCAAGTGCAACACGCTTCCGTATTAATAATAATGACTTATAGGCTATATATAAAGTTACTATTAAGCAATATCAAACATGGTTTATCAGGAAAGGACCTACAGAAACAGGGTATTAAATAATAATCTTGTACCATTCCATGTATGTATCCGTGAAACTGACCTTTTCATTCTTTCGGATAGTGATCTTTCTGTTGCGGCCATAAAATCAATTCATAATCATCGTGGCTTTATCGAGACTTACATTAAAATTCATCCTAATTTTCTTACTTCATTAGTTCCCATCATTAAAGACAACCTGGCGCCCAATATTGTAAGGGATATGCTGAATGCGTCTTTGGCAACCGGTGTCGGTCCAATGGCTTCAGTCGCCGGAGCAATTGCCGAATATGTGGGAAATGACCTTCTGAAATCATCTCGTAACGTTATTGTTGAAAACGGTGGGGATATATTTTTAAAAACCGATAGGGATATTAAGGTAGGAATCTTTGCCGGTGATTCACCTCTGACCTATAAAATAAATCTTCTCATTAAGTCCGAGAAAATGCCTCTTGGAGTATGTACATCTTCTGGAACGGTAGGCCACTCTCTGAGTTTTGGCAATGCGGATGCAGTGTGTGTAACTTCAAAATCATCATCCATGGCCGATGCAGCAGCTACAGCCATAGGAAATATTGTAAAAAGCAGAAAGGATATTAAAACGGCTCTCGATAGGGGAATTAACATAAAGGGAGTATCAGGTATCATTATTATTGTCGGAGATAAGTTCGGTGCGATTGGAGATATTGAACTGTCTTAAAAGTTTCATGTATGAAAAGTGATACATAAGTTTACATAACATATCTTATAAGACATATATTATATAAAAAACTTTTTTATAAACCTTCCTCGGCCAGTTTATTGATGAGTTGTAGTTGTCTGTCCGTCAGCTTTTTGGGCACATTCACGGAAATCTTTACAAACTGATCTCCTTTTCCTGTACCTTTCAATCCTGGAACCCCGTATCCTTTCATTCTGATTTTGGTATTGTTTTGCGTACCAGGCGGAATTTTAATTCTTTTTACAGATCCGTCAAGGGTTGGTACATCAATACTTGTTCCCAATGCAGCTTGTGTGAAGTTTATAGACTTCTCAATGTATAAATCATTTCCGTCACGAGCAAATATTGGATGGGGGAGAATAGTGATATTTATATATAAGTCACCTGGAGGACCTCCTTCTATCCCTGAAGCACCCTTTCCAGCTAATCTCAATTTTTTCCCCGTGTTTATGCCTGGCGGAACTTTAAAAGTAATCTCCTCAGTGCCATGATCTTTTTGCAGGGCCAATTTTTTTTCAGCGCCAAGTACAGATTCTTCTAACGTAATGGAGAGGTTATACTCAAAATCCTGCCCCTTTTGAGGCATATGAGCATACCTTTGCCGCCCTCCCTCAAACATATCTGAAAAAGAATCTCCTTGAGAAAAGGTAAAAGCCCCTCCCCTGCCAGTACGAAAAGTTCGTGCACCACCCCTTCCCCCCAAATCACCAAACCCAAAACCTCTTAATATGTCATTAAGATCGAACCCTCTGAATATATCCTCTTGGGAGTATCTCTGCCTGAACTGATCTGCCGATCCATATGTATCATATTCTTTCCGCTTTTCAGAATCGCTCAGAACAGCGTATGCTTCACTGATCTTTTTAAATTTATCCTCAGCAGCCTTGTTATTAGGGTTTTTATCAGGATGCCACTTTAACGCCAATTTTCTATAGGCTTTCTTAATATCTTCAGCACTTGCGCTTTTTTCTATTCCCAGTATTTTGTAATAGTCTTCTGCCATATTATGAAAATATAGGACCCTTCTCTCCGTTTAATTATAAATCATTTCAAGATCCAAATGTTCAAGAATTTTTATGTATATTTCATTTGTATTGGTAAGATACCAATTCCATTTAATTTGTCAAGCATTGTGTCCAAATTCAATTCAAAATCATCAAGTATTGCCGAAAAGAGTTCCCGATAGGACTGGTGATTTTTTAGGTACATGATTTCAAATTGATGATTTCAGGGAATTCATTTCAAGAATGAATTTCATGGATGTTTCTGTTTCGCGGCATTCCGCCCTAAAGAGGTATGCAGATTACACTATCCTTTAAAAAGTTGAATGTGCAGCGCCGCTTCATGCTGCTCGTCCCATATGGAAAGCCTTGAGGTTTGCTGCTATGGCTTTTTCAGGGAAGGATGTATGGATGACCTTTTCCCAGAGTGAAAGATCTATTTTTAAATATTGAGACAAAACTCCCAGTAGAGCTGTATTTTCAGCCCTGATATCCCCGGCCTCAAGAGCTATATCACCGGCATTCACTATTTTCACAAATTTAAAGCTATTCTTAATAATTTCAATAATATTGTCGGGATAATGTGCATCTCCAAGATTTACAGATGGTGGATAAAGCTCCTTTTCATTTATGATAATGGCACAATGCGGCTTCAAAAAATCCAGATATCGCAGGGCCTCTAATTTTTCAAAGGAGACAAGAATATCAACATCTCCCTTTTTAGCGATGGGCGAATACACCTTCTTGCCATACCGAACATGACTGGTCACACAACCACCCCTTTGAGCCATCCCATGTACTTCACTTTTTTTTACATCCATGCCGACTTCCATCACGACTAAACATAAAACATCACTTGCACGCAAAACCCCCTGACCGCCAACACCGGCAAGAAGTATGCTTTTTACCTCTTTACTTGCTCGCATATCCTTAATCTACCTCAACAATAGCACCGACTTTGCAGACCTGCTGACATATGGTACAACCTGTGCATAGGCTACTGTCAATAAGTGCAACGCCTTTTTGTTGTTTTGAATCTTTCTTTTTTTCAATAGCAACGTTGCCTTCCAGCTTTTTCCAAGAAATGGGTGGACACCCCAGACTGATGCATGTCTTACAACCTATACAAGTATCTGCATTCACCTTGAGGGGTTTTTTTTCATTCTTTGCACTTCGCTTAAATAACACGCAGGATCTGCGTGATATAATAACAGAAGGTCCGGGTCTCGATAATTCTTCTCGTAATACGGTTCTTGTTGATTTGATATTGTATGGATCTATTACATGGATACTTTCAATTCCTAGCGCAGAGGCCAGGTCTATAAAATTGAGCTCCTTCGTCTTCTCTCCCTGAAGTGTGAATCCGGTAGCTGGATGTTCCTGCATGCCTGTCATGGCGGTGGTTCTATTGTCACAGATGACAATAACGGCATCACTCTTATTATAGGCCATATTCAAGAGAGGGGTAATTCCGGAATGAATAAATGTTGAGTCGCCGATAACGCCTACCACCTTCCCCTTCCCTTTATCCTTCAGGGCTTTACTCATGCCATGGGCCATGCCGATACTGGCTCCCATAC
>DNUI01000019.1 GCA_003508565.1 Syntrophaceae bacterium | reverse complement strand
GCAAACCCCCAGTCTCTTTTCGCCTCTAAGTTTCCCAGGTATAGCCTGTCTTTAAGGCCCAGTTTAATCTGGGTTGCCGCGCGGGTTATTTTCCTGGTGACAAAAGTCTCGCCACGTCGCGGGGATTCGTGATTGAAAAGTATACCATTACATGCGAAGATATTATACGCATCCCGGTAATTCTTAACCATATGATAGGAATATACCTTCGCAGCAGCATAAGGGCTCCGGGGCTCAAAAAAGGTCATCTCGTTCTGAGGAGGCGGGGCTGCACCAAACATCTCGCTTGACGACGCCTGATAGAATCTTGTTTTAATACCGGTCTTTCGAATTGCTTCCAGGAGCCTCAGTGTGCCGAGGCCGGTAACGTCGCCCGTATATTCGGGCATGTCGAAACTTACCCGGACATGACTTTGAGCGCCCAGGTGATAGATCTCGTCCGGCCTGATCGAGTGCAGGAGGTCCGTCAATTGTCCCGAGACGGAAAGATCACCATAGTACAGATATATGCGGGCCTCGGGATCATGGTAATCCCGGTATAAATGATCAATCCGATCCGTGTTGAAAGTGCTTGTCCTGCGAATGAGGCCGTGAATTTCATAGCCTTTGTTGAGCAGAAACTCAGCCAGATAGGAACCGTCCTGCCCTGTGATACCCGTGATAAACGCCCTCTTCATTACTTTACTCCTCAGAGTTTATAATATTCTCTGTACCATTTTACAAAGCGGCCAATGCCATCTTCTATCGATGTGGAAGGCCTAAAGCCGGCATCGGTCATAAGGTCATCGATATCGGCATATGTTTTCGGTACATCCCCCGGTTGCAGGGGAAGCAAATTCATTTTTGCCTTTTTGCCTAAATTCCTCTCCAGTATACTGATAAATTCAAAAAGCTCTACGGGCTTGTTGTTGCCTATATTGTATATTTTATACGGGGCAAAGCTTGTACCGGGATCCGGAGTGCTGCTATTCCAATGTATGTTTGGTTTCGGAATTTTATCCGAAATTCTGAAGATACCTTCAACAATATCATCAATGTAGGTAAAATCCCGGGACATCCTTCCTTCGTTAAAAACATTAATGGGCCTGTCTTCCAGGATGGCCTTTGTGAATAAAAACAGGGCCATATCGGGTCTCCCCCAGGGTCCGTACACGGTGAAGAACCTTAAACCCGTACAGGGAAGATTGTAGAGATTCGCATATGTGTGTGCCATCAGTTCATTCGCCTTTTTCGTCGCTGCATAGAGACTGACGGGATGATCCACGTTGTGGTGTACGGAAAAAGGCATCTGTGTATTTGCTCCATATACGGAACTTGATGAGGCGAACACTAAATGCCTGATCTTCTGGTATCGGCATCCCTCAAGGATATTTATAAATCCGGTGAGGTTGCTGTCTGCATAGGCGTGGGGGTTTACAAGAGAGTACCTGACACCGGCCTGCGCAGCAAGGTGGACGACTATTTCGGGAGTTTCTTCTTTGAAGAGTACCGACATGCGTTCCCTGTCGGCTATATTCGCTGTGATAAAGCGGAAACCTGCGTCTTTTTCCAAAAGGGCGAGCCTTGCTTTTTTCAGGTTCACATCATAGTAGTCGTTCAGATTGTCAACGCCGACTATGGTATAGCCGCCTTCCAAAAAGCGTCTTGATACATGGAAACCGATAAAACCGGCGGCTCCGGTGACAAGGATTTTCTTCATTTACTTTCACCTTTTTGTTTTTAACGCTTCTCTAAATTCTCGTTTCAGCTGTGGGAAGAAAACAGCCCCCTTAAAGCTCATGGGTATCTTCGCGAACCTAACATAATCGGGCCTGCTGCCCTTTGACACTCTGCCGGACGCCGTGGCGATAAACTGTTCCTCCAGTGCTGACTGCATGTGGGCCGCTTCTTCGGTGAGCTCTATGGTCACACAGCAATTGTCCTCATGTTCGTTCTCCAGACATATCCCCACCACGGCGAGTTTAAACTGTTCGGGTTTCATTTTGAAATCCTCGATGAGAACCCGTGAGAGGTCGGAGGCAATCTGCTCATAAGAGTAGTTTGCGCCGCCGCGTATGAGGAGCGCCGAGTCTCTTGTCATCCAGTAATAATCAAGGCAGCCATCTCTTCCACGCAGGGCGAAACCGATATCCCTCAGACCGGTATACCATCCTTTTCGGAAAACCTCCCTTGATGCTTTATCCTGGCCAATGTAACCGCTCATGACGTTGGCGCCCTGGGTTACAATATAGCCCGGTTCACCTATTTCACAAGGTTCCATAAACCCCTTTTTCCGTGGTTGAATTTGTTTCACAAGTGTAACTCTCGTAAAAGGGAAATGTTCCCTGCCGATATAGTATCCAATAATTTTTTCGCCGCGGTGTTCGTGATTCCAACCCGCTGCAAATGCCTCCCTTGTTTCTTTTTCTGTCATCGATGTCGGCGTGGCGCTCACCTGAAGGCACGATTCTGTGGATCCGAAGCGGACATGGGGGTAGTGACCACTGCGCTGTAGGATGCGCGTAACTGTAGTCGGCCCCACCGGTGCCGAGCCGATCAGAATATCGGTCTCTCTCAGCGCATTCTTTAGATAATCAAGTTCAAGGGGAAGATTTCCTGTTTCTATAAGATTTTCCAGAAAATCGATGTGGCGGGGGACGAGGGGTGCTACGAACAAGCCCTGCTTCATATGCGCTATTTCGGCCAGGATTTTCCAGTATGGTGTTGAGTAACGCTGGACGAGGTGAACCGCGGCTCCAACGCGCCTCATTCCCCAGTCGGATAAGGCGGATGAGTTGGTATGGTGCAGGGGATTCACCAGCAACATGTCCAAAGGCGTGGATGTGGACAAACGGAAATA
>DNUI01000277.1:3560-4354 GCA_003508565.1 Syntrophaceae bacterium | reverse complement strand
GTTATTTCACCGAGATGCATCCAGGGCGACGCTTCCTGGGGACTGATTTCTATGGCCCTGCTGAAAGCTTCTATAGCCTTATCCGGTATATTTTGGAGTTTATGGAGGATACCGCGGTGGTAGAAAGCGAGATAGTTGGCAGGATCAAGGTTCATCACAGCATCCAGGGCTCGCCGGGCGGCTGTCAAATCTGACAAGTCAAGCGATAGAGAGGCCAATCGATTCAGAACCATGACATCTTGAGTACCTGCATTATAGAGATATTCCAGGCATTTTTTTTCCTCATCGATGGTGCCTGTTTTGCTGTTCAGTTTGGCGAGCATGTACCAGACCGATTGCTCCTCGGGCGATTCCTGCAGGGCCAGTTCCAGATAATGACGGGCCAGCGTGAAATCCTCGGAGCGATCCATATGAAACGTGCCGATGTTCCACCAGACCTGCCATTTATCATCCGACAGTTTGCAGGCATTACGATAGTAACGTTCCATTTCGTCATGGTTCCCCCTTGCATGGAAGGCGTGCCCTATGAGCACATTGATGCTGGGCCCTTCTTTCATGGTGTTGTTGATGATCAAGCCCGCTTGGTCGGGATTTTCTTCATAGAAGCCAAGAAGCTCCAAATAGTGTTTACCGTAGCGAAGGACCTCTTCCCATTCCTTCTTTTCCGCTGCCGCCATGGCGAGTGTATAATAGGAATCCAGGTGTTTGGGAAATTTATCAAGGGCCCGCAATGAGTAAAACCTGGCCTGCTCCAGATTGCCCATGCGAAAAAAGGCAATTGCCGCGTTATAATG
>DNUI01000277.1:0-3491 GCA_003508565.1 Syntrophaceae bacterium | reverse complement strand
GGATTTTCTTCAATTTGTTTCTTCAACAGGGCAGTTGTTCTGAGATATTTTTCATACGCTGTTTTTTCCTCGACGTCATATCCATAGTGCATCAACTCAATTTTCGAGGCGATAATCCGGCGGGCGTTTACGACCCGGTTATGAACGATTCCTTCGTAATGGATCACGCCGTTGTTTCTGAACAAGCGCTCAAAATTGTGACGGGCCTTCTTTTTACCGCCACTGTACGTGCTGATGATATTGACAAGGACGGCGTCCGCATCCCCCGCTTCGCGTACTGTTTGTAGCAGCTTTTCTCCGCTCCCGGCAACGAGTTCCTCATCGCCGTCGATCTGAAATATCCACTCTCCTGCTGCATAAGACAGCGCCTGATTGCGGGCTTTGCTGAAATCCCCCTCCCAGGGGTGAACATAAACCTTTTCAGTATAGCGCTTCGCAATATCAACGGTTGTATCCGTAGAACCCGTGTCAACAATGATAATTTCATCCACATAATCTTTGACGCTTTTCAGACATTGATCAAGAAAGGCCTCTTCATTTTTTACGATCATACAGCAGCTGATGGTCGGCTTTTTTTGAATATCTGTTTTCTTTTGTGAAATTTCCTCCAGCAAACGGTTCACCGTTTGATCAAGGGAATTTATCTGGCGGGCTTTATTAAGATATAATAGAGATTTATCCCGAATCTTTTTATTGTAAAAATAAATACCGATTGCTCTCAGGACGACAAATTGGTCCGGCGCGCACTGGACCCCTTTTTCGAATGATGCCCAAGAATTTGTCTCCTGTCCCAATTCAAAGCAGGCCATGCCAATGAGGACATGCATATTCCATTCTTCATTCAGGGAGGAGGTTACAAGATTGCCGAAATCCTCTGGAGATGTTCTTAATAATGCAACCAGATTTAAATATATTTGACCATGGTCAATTGTGCGTGACCATTGCTTTAAATCATAATATACGGCAGTTAGGAGATATTGCGCGTCTATATGTCTTGAAAACATTTTAATGCTTGATAGGGCAGTCTCCTCGGCATTTTTTAAATCTCCCAATCGGTAATGGGACATGGCCGCGTTATAGCGAGACCACAGGTAAATCATATTCGAATCGTTTTTAGCTTCAGACAGTTTGATCGCTTTCCCACTCGTTTCGAGCGCTTCCCTGAACATGCCCTGGCAGAAATAGGAACAGCTTAGATAATGGTATGTGATGGGATTGCACGGATCATCATCCAGATCCATCTTCAGAAGTGACACAGTGCGATCGAATTTCTGTTTTGACTGCTGTTGATCCAGGTCATAACCGTAGTGAACGAGACGGATAGGAAATACCTTAGCCTTTTTCATTCCCACAACGTGTTCATGGATGCGGCCCTCGTAACGGATAACGCCGTTATTCCGAAAGATCCTCTCGACGCTATGGATCGCTTTGCTTTTACCGTTGCGAAGCTTGCTGAGTATTTGCACCATCACACCGTCGAGGTCAGGTTCCTGGATTGCCCTACTGATGACCGGAATATCGTTCTGAATCAATTCTTCATCTGCGTCGATCTGAAAAATCCATTTACCCTTGGCATATTTCAGATAGTGGTTGCGCGCCTCACTGAAACTGCCTTTCCAGGGGTGAATATAGATTTTATCGGTGTACCTTCTGGCAATATCCACGGTTCCATCTGCAGAACCCGTGTCAATGACAATGATTTCATCAGCTATATGCTTTATGCTTTTCAGGCAATTATCCAGATGCTTCTCTTCATTTTTAACTATGAGACATACAGAAATAGTCGGATTGTCTTTTTTTACTGACATCACTTGTGTCTTTTTATTATTTTTTTTCTTCAAAGCAAATTCCTCTCTTTATAATATGGACTATTGTGTGTATCAAGCCTTTTAGAATTGCCTGGTATTTAGGGATAAAACATTACTCATCATTGTTCAAGATCAAACGGGGAGAGATGATGGAAGGATTTTTTTCTCAGCCCTTCTTTTTAAGTGTTCGTTCTTTTTCTATCGCCTTCGCATAATTCTGTTGTGTATAATGGATCGAAAAACCTCGTATGTCCGCAGGACGCTGCACGTGATGGACTTTCATGGCGGTGAGTCTCAGCGATGGCTCATCTGGCGCATGGTAATCTGTCGGCGCTTCCTGCCGGATTTCCCGGAACCCTAAGCCTTGAAGTATCTCTGCGAGATTCTCAAACGTGTAACCGAAATGATGATAGTCTCCTGGATGTCTTTGGAGACCAAAGATATTATTGATCCGGAATTTCTTTCCTTCCATATACTCTTTAATGGTTGCATCAAAGTCAGGACACTCGATGACCAGTGTGCCGCCCTCCTTGAGAACACGATTCCACTCGAAAAGCGCCTCTAAAAAATCATGGCGGGGCAGATGTTCGATCATATGATACGTTTCGATTCTGGAAACGGTTCCTGCGGGGAAGGGGAGCCTGCGGCTGTCGCAGATAAAGTCCACGGAGGAAGAGGGTATAATGTCAATGTTCAAAAAACCCTGCAATCTCCGCTGGCCGCATCCCAGATGAAGATTTAGNNTGCAAAATTCCATTGCGCAGTGTTGTTGACTTCGATACCATCCGGCTCACGCATGCCACGAATAGAAAATTGGGGGAAGAAGCCGAAAAGGAGATTTTTAAAATCATCGAGTCGCCAGGCGATCTTATGATCTGGATCGTTCAAATGCATGACTGGAATACCGATAATAACCCTTTCTCGCGCCACACGCTTGGCTTCCAGAATCAGCGGCACCGGGTCGCTGAAGTGTTCTATGACATGGTCGAGACTCACCGTATCGAAAGTTTTGTCAGGGAAGGGCATCTCTTTTGCGTCCCCCTGAACGAAACTCAGCTCCGGATGATTTTTTATCGCTTCCTCATATCCCCAATCCGTCAACTCTAAACCGGTCAAATTAAGCGATGGATTATGCCTTTTCATGATGGCGGTGGAATCCCCATTGGCGCATCCGACATCCAATGTGAAGCCTACACATTGTTCCGCGGTAACTTCTTTCAAACGTCGGATACGATCAGTGTCCAGTTTCCCTTTCACCGGCGCCCAGACCTTTTTCATATAACAATTCTTTGCCCGCTTTTCTAATTGATCCTCGTCGATTGTAACAATGTGCTGGATGATTTTTTGGGCTACCGATTTGAAAGAATATGACTTGGCGGCTGCAAGCCCCAGTTTTTTCATGTGTTCTCTGTGATGATTATCTTCGAAGAGACGGCGAAGGATTTGGTCCAGTTCCGTTGGTGATGTGTAGGTCAGTAAGGCTTCTCCGAAAACATCCTTCGCGTTGGGAAGAGAATCAGATATTACGACGCCTCCTGAAGCCATTACGTCAAGGATTCGCGGATTGGGGAAACCTTCCTGGAGCATATCCTCATGATGGTCGTTCAACACCACTCTCGAAGAGGCATACAAACCTGGAAGTTTTTGGTTGTCAAAGTATATGCCGCGAATACATTTCTCAGG
>DNUI01000103.1 GCA_003508565.1 Syntrophaceae bacterium | reverse complement strand
CAGGAATTGCCTATCCCCATGAAAAACATTGTCCTCACATCAGGCATCGGGCAGGCTGCCAAGATGCCCCAGTATCTGGAGGTGAATTATTTCAATGGCCTCCATGGCCGGTCCCTGCCGCTTGCGGTAGGGATCAAGCTCGCCAGACCGGACCTCACCGTGATAGCCTATTCAGGCGACGGGTGCAACTATGGCGAAGGAGGAAATCACTTTATCCATACTATGCGTAAGCGGCTCGATATTACTATAGTAACCTCGAATAACCAGGTCTATGGCCTCACCAAGGGGCAGAGCTCGCCGACAACTGCCTTCGCGGTGAAAAACGCCCTGTCTCCGCAGGGAAACCAGAATATCCCCCTCAATCCCCTTTCGCTGGCCATCACCATGGGGGCCCCTTTCGCAGCCCGCGGTTTTGCGGGTGAAGGGGATCACCTCAAGGAACTGATTAAGGAGGCGATTCTCTTTCAAGGGACCGCCCTGGTGGATATCCTTCAGCCCTGCGTCAGCTTTAACAAGATCAACACGTACCAGTGGTATAAAGAAAGGGTTTTCAAACTGGAAAAGCCTCTTGTGGATCGTTATGAAGCGCTGAAAATGGCTGATCTCTGGGGTGAAAAGATTCCCATCGGCGTCATTTACCGGAATGACAAAGTCCCGTGCCGGGAAGGGAAGGCTCTCTTCCGCGCAGAGATAACGGAAGATGCCATTGCGACGCAGCTCAATATGAGATGCGTCATGATGAGGTAAAGGCTGCGTGCAGCAGTTCATAAATCCGTTTCTGTATTGTCATTGCGAACGAAGTGAGAAATCGTAATAATTATAAACTGATTAAAGATATCACCCTTCGGTCGATATGACGAAATAGTTATGGGATGAAGCACTACGTCACCCCTCTATGAATCGCCCAATCATTTATATATGCGCGATATAATGCTTTTCGCCTTTTTCTTGACAAACGAGAAAAAGTCAGTGGATAATCACAAAGTATTACCAGTTTCAGTGAAAAAGGAGATTCAAATGCTTCGCACCAGATTCATTATTGCTGCTCTTGCGCTTCTGGGTATCCTGTGTGTGCATATACCTGTGAACGCGCAAGAGACATTGAGCGTCCAGGTCAGGGAGGGTGAGCTTCGCGCCACGCCGTCTTTTCTGGGGAAAATTGTCGCCCGGGTTGCCTATGGGGACAGGGTTGTTGTCGTGGGCACACGAGGAGCGTGGAAAAAAGTGTCCATCAAAGGGGGGGCGCTTCAGGGATGGATGCACACCTCGGCGCTGACGACCAGACGAATTGCATTGAAAGCCGGTCAGACCGCGGTGCGGACCGGCGCCACGCAGGATGAGCTTGCCCTGGCCGGCAAGGGGTTTAACGAACAGGTTGAAGCCGCATTCCGGAAAGAAAACAGGAACCTCGATTATACCTGGATTAACAGGATGGAAACCTTCAAAGTGTCTCCGGACCTTATGAGTAATTTTCTTGCTCAGGGCAACCTGGTTCCGCCCGCGGAAGGAGGCAAGCCATGAAAAAACCCTTATGGATAACAGGCCTGATCATGCTGATTGTGCTGACTGTCACTGCCTGTGCGACTGTACAGACGGCAACCACATTAGCCACTGCAGTAGGGGAAGGGGCGGGGGTTCTCAGCCGCACGGAGGGAGACGCCATCCGCAAAAGTACAGCGGCCGTGGGCAGGAGTCTTGAAAATTTCACACCGGAACAGGAATACTACATCGGCCGGTCTGTCGGCGCCGTCGTCCTTTCCAAATATCCGGCCTATGCGAACACGCAGGTCAATCAATATGTGAACACGCTTGGAAAGACGCTCGCGGCCGCTTCGGACAAGCCGGAAATCTTCGGTGGGTATCATTTCCTGGTGCTGGACTCCGATGATGTTAACGCCTTCGCCACACCCAGCGGCCTTATTTTTGTCACGAAAGGTCTTATCCGCTGCTGTCCGACGGAAGACGCCCTGGCGGCTGTTCTTGCCCATGAGATCGGTCATGTGCAGTTAAGGCACGGTATGCAGTCCATTGAGAAGGCGCGGGTGACGGAGGCGCTCACCGTTCTCGCCACGGAAGGGGCGAAAACCCTTGGCTCCCCGGAAGTCGCTCAATTGACCCAGACTTTTTCCGGCGCGATCTCCGACATCGCCAAATCCATGATCAACAACGGCTATTCCCGATCCTTTGAATATCAGGCCGATAAGGCGGCTGTTGCCCTCGTCCAGCGCGTAGGTTACAATCCCCGCGGGCTGATCGACATGCTTACACTCATGGAAAAGAAACTGAAGCCCGGCGGGCTCGATTTTGCAAAAACCCATCCGCCGCCCCGGGACCGCATTGCCGAGATTCAGAGTAACACCCGGGCGTTCACCCCTGTCGCGACGCCAAAGATCCGCCAGGAGCGATTCCTGAAAGCCGTTGGCCATATATGAAGACTTCGTAAGAAGGTCATCATGAACATTCCATCTGGTTTTTTGAAAAAGCTGTTGCAGGGCCTGGTCGCCGGTATCGTCGGGGCGTTTCTGGCAATCTCTCTTTATCTGCCGGGCTGGCTGGATGTGTGGGAGGCTAAGACCTGGGACTGGCGGGTGGGAGCTTTGGCGAAACCGGTAAAAACCACCGACGATATCCGCCTCATCCTGCTCGACCAGAACTCTCTGGATTGGGCCAAAGAAGAAAATGGTCTTGCCTGGCCGTGGCCCAGGGAAGTGTACACGGCAATCATCCATTTCTGCCAGAGGAACGGGGCCAAGGCCGTGGCTTTCGATGTGCTCTTTACGGAGCCTTCCAAGTACGGGGTGGACGACGATCGGGCTCTTGCCTCGGCGATTCATGAATCGAAATCTTTTGTCGGCGCCGTTTCCCTCAGCCGCAGCGCGGGCACAGAGCGACAATGGCCTTCCTTCGCGCCGGAGCCGCAATTCAAGGTTGTGGGCCTTGATCAATGGCTCACGTCAACCGGCGCGGGCGATGTTGTTTTTCCCCGGGCAGCCTTTCCCATAAAGGAGATATCGGCCGCCGCCGGTGTCCTGGCTGACGTACACCTTAATCCGGACAGGGACAATGTCTATCGACGGGCGACGCTCTTTCATGTCTTTGACGGCAGGGTCCTGCCGTCGCTTGCCCTGGGATCGTATCTGGCCGTGCACCCGGACATCCCATTGAAGTTGAACGTGGGGCGTTTTTCCATCGGTGACCGGGAGATTCCAATCGATCGCCGGGGGAACGCCATTCTTAACTTTCGCGGAACCGCGGGAACACACAAATCATACAGCGCCGCCGCAGTCATTCAGAGCGAACTGCGAATGCAAAGTGGAGAAAAGCCCACCATCACCGATCCGGACGCTTTTAAAGACGCCTATGTTTTTTTTGGATTCTCCGCGCCCGGCTTGTTTGACCTGCGACCCACCCCGGTGTCAGGCGTGTATCCCGGAGTGGAAATTAACGCCACCATGCTCGATAACCTGCTGGCCAATGACTTTTTCCGGCCTGTCCCGGCGGCCTTCGTCATCGCAATGACCCTGATGATTGCAATTCTTGCAGGCCTCGCAACGTCCTCCGTCTCGGGTATCGCAAAGAGCGCCATGGTGTATGTTTTTTTCATCGCCGCGCCGGTTGTCATCTGTCTGATCGCGTACCGCGAGGGATTCTGGCTCCCCCTGGTCGTTCAGGAGACAGGCGTCGCTCTTACGCTTTTCAGCGCCGGCCTCATTTATTATACCACAGAGGGCCGTCAGAAGATGTTCATCAAGAACGCGTTCAAACAGTATCTGAGCCCGGCGGTCATTGAAAAGCTTATTCAACATCCCGAACATCTGAAGCTGGGAGGCGAACGACGGATGCTCTCCATCTTTTTCTCTGATCTGGAGGGGTTCACGGGCATTTCCGAAGGGCTGGACCCGGAAGCGCTGACGTCCCTCCTGAACGATTACCTTTCGGCCATGACCGACATCATTCATGAAGAAGGCGGTACGGTGGACAAATATGAGGGGGATGCGATTATCGCTTTCTGGAACGCCCCCCTTGAGCAACCGGATCATGCCCGTCGCTGCGTCCGGGCGGCCATGCGGTGCCAGGCACGGCTGGCCGAGATGCGCCCCATGTTCCGCGAACGCCTCGGCAAGGACTTGAAAATGCGTATCGGCATCAACAGCGGACCCGCCATTGTCGGGAACATGGGGTCCCACACCCGGTTCGATTACACGATGATCGGGGACGCCGTGAATCTGGCGTCGCGCCTGGAAGGCATCAACAAACAGTTCGGAACCTACACCATGATTTCCCAATCCGCCATGGAACAGATGGACGGCGCATTTCCAGTCCGTGAGCTATCAAGGGTTGCCGTCGTAGGCCGCAAAGAGCCGGTAGTCGTGTACGAACCTCTGCTGCCTGAAGATATTGAGCGGATGCAGAGCCGGCTTGCCGGCTTTTCCAAAGGCCTGACGCTATTCTATCAGGGGGATTTTCCGGCAGCAGAAACCGTTTTTTCCGGGCTTGCCGATGAGGACCCGGCGGCGCGGGCGTACATGAATAAATGCCGTGAGCTGATCGACCATCCGCCGGAAGAATGGCAGGGCGTCTGGGTGATTACAACAAAATAGGGAGGGGTTCACTCCAGGTGATGCAGCCCCCATATTCCTCCCCAAAGCCTCACGTCAATGCCGTCTCAAATAAATATGCTGTTGCATACACAGCCAGCGGCACGGCGCCAACGATTACTTTTTCCCATTTCTCATTCTTTCCAGAGAGCAAGCTTCTGTTCAATGTATCGATTTCCGCATCCATGGAACGCGCACTCCTCTTCTTGCCTGCCGCCCTGGCATGAGAATCAGACTCAATATACTTAATGTAGGGTGTGGCCATACCGGTGACTTCCAGGGCAAATGACTCCGGCTGGGTCGGGCCGGATGCCATCTTTTTCTTGACATTGTTATACGCAGCCCTGCTTATTTTAAACTTCGGGTCGTCGTGCACATACTTGCTGGCAAATTTTTCAAAGAAGTAGTGATCAACATAGGGCACCGCGGGATAATTCCCGGCATGATGAGGCGCCGTAAGATCCTGAAGAAAATGAGCGGCCACGCCGAGATAGAAATGCTTTAGCTCCACAGAATCGACAGTAAGAAATTGGTTATAGTAACGGGTGAAATTCATAACGGCATGCTCGTGAATATCTTCATCGTCGCCATACTTGAATTTTTTACAGGCTTCCATGACAGTGAGGACACCTGCGGAAAACATATCAACGAGAAAATTACCAGGCACTCCGGTATCGGTCTTCCCGTAAAAATGGCCTTCAAACATCAGATCGCACATGTCGCTCTTGGAATCATCCGGGAATGTACAGTATTCCAGGAGTGTTTTGGCTGTGTCAGGATCAAGACGAAGTAAATCGCTTGCCTGTGCCGTGATGTATTCATGAGTGTTGTATTCAGCGCTTGGCAGTGCCTTATATTGATTATATGACCGATGAGTCAGACCGATGAGTTTATCGATATCCCCATACGCGTCAGTCTTGCAGGCTTCATTGACTTTATCCCGCAGTAAGACGCGTTTTCCTTCCCTTCCCATTTTTGACGAGATCCCCTTCTTGATGCGCAGAGGCGCTTTTTTGACTTTATCGATGGCTTGAAGTCTGGTGACAATGCCGTTGTATTCTTTAAGACTCTCTTTAAGGTTTTCGATGGACCTGTCTTGTTGCTTTGTCTTGCTTTTTCTTGGCATGTTATCCTCCTTTCAGACGTTATTGTTATAGTTCTCTTTTCTGTTCAATCTGGGTGGATGAAGCCTGTAACCGTATGGCAACGAGGGACAACGCCATGCTTCTTAATGTATGGTAAAAACCATGTACTTAAATATACGCGTATTTTTTATTATTTCAATTCTTTTTAAAAACAAGATTCCATGGCGATTTCGGCGATGCGCTTTCTTGCCGATGGAAAATCATGTTCCTGTTGATACGGCGGCAAATCATTAAACATTGTATTCCTGTGCTTGTTGACGTGCAGATGCTGCCAAGTTTCGGCACAATACTAATTTTGCGTGATAATGTTTATGGATTACCGGTTGAAAGGTACTTCACGAATGGATTGGCCGTGGACATCACCATCAACATTCAATTAGTTCGATGCAAAACGTTCGGTAGACAGTAAAGTAATAGTGGCCGAATATTCCTCGGTATAAAAGGCTTTATGATGAAAAGTGACAGAAATTTAGAAAGGGAAGTAATTTGGGGGCCAGAAATGTTCTTTTGAGAAGTGAGGGAAGATTATAGAATAAAGAGTAACGTATTTATTGTAATTTGGCGTCCCCACGGGGATTCGAACCCCGGTTACCGGCGTGAAAGGGAATCTTTGCTACCCCAATGCATGTGAGCAAAATCTGAATTATCTATTGAATAGAGTATGACAGTAAAACGCTATAACATATTATTTTCGTGGTGACTATACTGGTACTAAATACGCACAATGAGAGAGGTATTGAGTGTGATTTTGAACGGTAATGGGTTTAATGATGCCATGCATTAGAGTCATCAGAGTCATAAGAATACACCACGTTTTGTCTCCACGTTTGTGTCCACCCACAGCACACATTCTTCTGAATCAATCTCTGTATACTAGCTTCTTTGAGTCTCCTGTCTCTCACGTTCATTTATTGCTGTAGTGCAGTGGTTCATAAATTCGTTTACGTACTGTCATTTCGAACGCAGTGAGAAATCTTAATGATTATGAATTGATAAAAGATATCTCCCTTCGGTCGATATGACACAATATTTGTAAAATGAAGCACTCAGTCTTCACTTTTATAGCAGGACAGGACTGAACTCGTACCTATATTGCTTATGTGAAGGTTGCACTGATAAAAATGTTGGCCGTAACGTTGGTCAGACCAGCACAATCCTTTTGATAACATCCCGGAAGAACTCCTTCGACCAAACTTCGAGGACATCCGGGTTCTTCACGAAAGGTTCCACTTCCTTCTTGATCTGGTTTACATTCAGTTTATCAATTGCGTGCGATATTCGTGAGGAGAACTCTTCTTTGGTCAGGTGTTCCCCTTCCTTCACGTGCCCGCTCTGGATCATCCTCTGTTCCAGGTGACCGAGATGAAGTTGCGGGTGGTGTGCGGCATACCAGACGAGGTCGTACCAATCACGACCTTTAACCCGACTCTTCCATTGCCGGCAGAGTATGGCGTGCATCTTGCCGGCGAATAGATCAGAAAGAACGAACGTTCTGACCGAAAACGGGATTGGGTGAAGGAGAAACTTGTTTTCCGTGTCAAATCCCATTGGCGGGTTAGTATCGACCTCGATTCTAATCTTCATGACCTGTCCACGGGGAATCCGCCTGGCAATTTCCGAAGCTGTTTCTATGACTAACAGGTGCTGCAGGGTGTCAGCTTTCAGAAAAGCGGACTGCACTGGACTTTTTGCATCCTTCTTTCGTACCGTCACGCGTACCTGGAACCCAAACGACCGGACCTCGCGCTCCAAGGCACTGATATATCGAGAAATATCGAAATCAGGCATTGGCTTGAGCAGCGAAAAATCGAGGTCTTCAGAATAACGGTCACTTCCGTAAAGAATTCTGAGAGCCGTGCCTCCGTAAAATGCAGCCTTCTCGAAAAACTTGCTCCTCCAGAGGCCGAGCAGGGCAATCTCCTGCAAAATCTCCCGAAGGGCTCTTACATGGTCCTCGACACTTCTATTCTCGTACCTGTCGAGCATGCGGGCAATCGCTTCATTCATTGCCTTTCCTCCCACATAATTTGCAAAGGAGATCGCTTACCAGCCGTAACTTCCGAGACCGGTAACGGTCGGCGATGAGTGAGAGCATGTTTACGTTCAGTTTCTCCAGCTTTTCTGGATCAATCCGCAGGTTATCCAAAAGATATGCCCTCATTTCAGTATAGGTTCGAATACTCGTTCCCCGGTCATCATGGATCTTGTCGGAAAGAGCCTTTTCAGGGACTGCAATTAAGAATGTGCGCCCACCCTCGAGTACCACTTGATCAATGCCGATCTGATAGGCATTCATAGAAATACTGCGGTACATGAAAAGACCGACAGGGGTGGAAAAGCGCTTGCTCCGGGCGCAGGTAACCGATGTGACAGCCTCGACGCGTTCCGGAATCATTCCGTAGTAATGCAACGCATAGTCAAGGGATATGTAGGAAGGTCCACAGATCATGTTTGCAAGGACCTCTCTGGAAAACGGTAGCCGTCTGTACCTCTCTCCGAACACATATATACCTTTCTTTATACGTATAATGGCGCCCTTCTTCAGCAAATCCGTAATCTTATCACGTGGCCGGCCATATTCCCGGAGTCCGTCCAGAAGGGCGTAGTAGTCAAACTCCTCACGTGTTATCCTGCTTCGTAATTCTTCTAACATCTTTTCGCCTTTGACTTTCGTAGTCATGTTGGGTGAACTCTTATAGCATAAATCAGCATAGTATGTCGACAATTATTCGACATACTACGTTCATATTGACAGTTGCTCTGTAGTTTTGTCATTACTTGTAATGTAAATGTAGCGCTTTCCAGGTACCACTTTATGTTTCATATTATACGATTATAAAAGAACATGACTATTCATATCATGCGCATAAATATGGAGGAAATATGAATGTAGAAGAGATATCAAGAATGATACGTGAGCATTTCCCTTCGAACAGTGATGCTTTTCAAGATGCATGGCTTCATCTCCTTGAAACTGATCGAAACGACATGCATCAATTATATCGGTCCATAAAAAAGGCAAAGAATAGAAAAATATTGGAATACTTCCGTAAGAAGAAGGAAATCAGCCAGTTTGCTGAACATGGTGAAAATATGTTAGACAGATATGGAGTACCAACAGAATTTGATCGCAACAATGACGAATCAATCTTCACTGTGGGATCTGATTTCTATAAACAGGTCGCGATATACTTTTTAAAAGAATTTCTGTTGGAGAAACAAAAGAATTGGGAACATCGTAAAGAATTGGGTATCAATAAACTTAAGAACTCTCAGAAATGGCAAGAACTGCGCCAAAGGCAGCTCAATATAAAGAGTGAGATATTTGTCGAAAGGCAGAAGAGGCTTGAACTTATGAGAGAATTTAGCTATAAAAAGCTGGAAAATTCCCGCAGATGGCGAAAGTTACGGCAAGAGCAATTAAACAAGAAATTTGAGATGTTTGAGAAAAAATATGAAACGCACAAAAAAAGAATAGAACTGGACATGTATAAATTAGTAGAAGTCCGAAGCAGAGCAAGATCATGGGGAAATACCCTTCATCGCCGTTTGGAAAAAATTGAAGAATCACTCAAATTGCAACAAAGTGTCATTTCAAAAATAACTGCCAAGAATAAATTTCGAGCAATTGATATGTGAAAAACGTCCGTTCTTCTTCGCTGCGGGTATCTTTCGTTCGTTCAGGCCTCGTGGCCCTCTTGATCGTCCCGAGGAGATTGAAGGCCAGGCGCTGGAAGGGATTATTGCGCAACGTCTGTATGCCTTTAAGGCGAAAGGCGTTTCGTCCATCGGACAATTTTCACCGTGGTGCTCCTCATACTTTTTTTCTCTGCACAGTTTTTGGATCACTGCTGAATGCTTTTGAACAAAAGGGTCATTAATGTCGATCGCATCCTTGATCCATAGATGGATACCCTTCACGAAATCCGTATGATTAATCTTACCCATATCCCTCCTAAAGTGGAAAGAACAATTCTTTGAATTTCGCGGAATTAACATTCCAAGGAATCATTTTTCTTATCGATAGAAAAATTATTTTCTGTGAGCATCAAATATGGTTTTAAAAATAAAAGCATCGTATCTTTTGCATTTTTTTGTGTGGTACAAAATTTTCTCCATGGCCTTGCCAACCTCATCACGATGATAAAAGCCTGCATAAAAAACCAAACTTCTTAAATCTCAGATCACGGTCAATAGTATAGCGTTGTTTTCTAGAGCAAATGTAAAAATCTCGTCGTCATTTTTGCTTCTTTCGTTTCATTGAGCACTTTTTGACCGATAAAAAAAAGAGGCCAGCGGCGATAACCGCTAACCTCTTGATAATATTTGGCGTCCCCACGGGGATTCGAACCCCGGTTACCGGCGTGAAAGGCAAGTGCCCTAAAATCAAAAAAATTAAAAAAAGCTAATAATCACGGCATTATCCATACTTACCCAAAATGGCTGTGTGTCGCTTTGTGTGTCTTTTTCCTAATTTTGCATACTTTACAAAATAAAAAGACACACAAAAAGACACACAAAAAAATAACGAATGTCCGTAAAACTTCCCATCCAAATTTTCCTCCTCAGATAATTAACCACCCCGGTATTCCTCCTGCCGTTTTTGCATGCGCATGAAGTTTCTCTGTCTGTAGTTGTCCTTGATTGTCCCTGTTCTTTGACAGGTCTGAAGCCTTACCTTTACCCTTAGCCCCAAAACGTGTCCTCGCGGAAAGCGGGAATGAAAGGGGTCGAAAATGGAAAAGGCGAAATGGACATTCATGGTCTACATGGCAGGAGACAACAGCCTCGATGGTGCTGCCCTCAAAGACATTGCGGAAATGGCCAGGGTGGGTTCCACCGGGGTTGTCAATGTCCTGGTACAGCTTGACCGTGTGAAAGATCAGAGGACCAGGCGATTCCGGATCACCAAAGGCGGCGGTTACGCAAAGGACTGCATCGAAACCTTTGCGGAGACTGACACGGGTGATCCGCAAGTACTGTATAACTTCGTCACGTGGGCCGTGGAACAGTATCCCGCTGACCGGTATTGTCTTATCCTCTGGAACCATGGGAGCGGCTGGTGGGAGGATGCCAAGGGCAGGGCAAGCGCACCGGCGGGAAAGAAAGCCAGAAAGCCCCTTTTCCGACATGCCATCCAAAATGAATGCCGCAGCATCTGTTATGACGACACCTCCGAGGGTGACGCCCTGGATAATAGTGAACTGAAGGACGTTCTCAGTCGCGCATGTACTATCCTGGGAAAAAAGATCGACATCCTGGGCATGGACGCCTGCCTGATGAACATGGTGGAGGTTGCCTACCAGCTCCGGGATTCCGTTTCCTGCATTGTCGGCTCAGAGATTGAGGAGCCTTTTGACGGCTGGCCGTACAATGACATTCTATCCTACCTTACCGCAAATCCTGATGCTGCAACCCCCGTTATCGCCAGGGAGTTTGCCAAACGCTATATCCGTTCTTACAAAGGGCAGGGGGAGACGGTCACACAATCATCCATCGATGCAGGTCGTATCGAAGATGTGATGGAAAAGATCGATGCCCTGGCTGCTACTTTTCTCTCATCCCTGAAAGACTGCTCCGATGCGGTTGATTACGCATGGATGCGGAGCCCCCGGTTCTATGACGATAATTACATCGACATTGCCTGCTTTGCTCGAACGCTCAAGAAGAAGGGCAATGCCGATATCCGGGCAAAGGCTGATGATCTTTTGTCTTCCCTCAAGGCCGGGAAAGGGAAAGCCATCCTTTATGAGGGGAATCTCGGAAAGGATGTCGAAGGCACCTGCGGCCTTTCGATCTACTTTCCGTCGGGAAAAATCAACCCCGCGTACAACACCCTGGATTTTGCAAAAGATTGCCGGTGGGCCGATTTCCTGAGGGAATATTTATCATGAAGAATCAAAAAAATCCCCCGCCCTTGATGGGAGGGGTTGGGGAGGGTGACATTAGGCCATGAAGGAAGGACAGGAAGGATTCGCATTTTACTCCAAGCTTCTCCTGGAGAGCCTCGACAAGGTCTCCCTGCAGGTGGACGACATCAAAAACCATTATGCCGCATTGGACAAAACCGTCAGTCTTCTCCAGCAGGCTTACGAGGCAAACCTGGGCGCAAGCAAGCAGGCATTCAGCGAGCTGCTGACTCAGGTGCAGCGTATCACCGCCATCGTCGAGGAGCTTTCCTGCAGGGAACACTCGGAAAAGATCCAGGACTTCCAGGATCGCATCACTACATTGGAAGGGCAGATCACCCCCTCGAAGTGGGCAAACAAGTTCATCGGAGATTTCTTCCAGAAGACCTGCTGGATATTTGGCGCAATAATCGTGGGTTCTATCGGCTACGTCGTCTATCTCGTGGCCGTGAAAGTATTGAAATAGGAGGTGCACAATGAGTCTCTCCACTCTTTTGAGAGACGGTAACATACTTAACAGGAAAGGAGGTGAAACAGAACATGGTAAATGTGAAAGCACGGGGAAAAAGCAGCGCCGGTAAGGAAGACCTGGTTAGTGCGGTTGCGGAAAGTTCCGGCCTTACGAAGGAGAAAGTCAGGACGCTTCTTGATGCGGTCTGGGAGGCCATAGTCTCTTTGTCGATCAAGTCGGGGAAATTCCAGCTCGTCAACTTCGGGGCCTTTACGATCCGTAAGACCAAGGAACGTCAGGGCCACAACCCCGCAACTCAGGAACCGATCACCATCCCGGAAGGCTATAAGATGGGGTTCAAGGTTTCCAAGGCATTGAACGAGAAGATCAATGCGGCGCTGAAGCCCACCACGGCAAAGCACAAACACGGTCATAGTCCTGCGGCAAAGCCTGCCGCAAAAGCGCCCGTAAAGGCGAAGGCGAAGGGAAAAGGAAAGTGAGAAAGGAGATGAAGGTACTCTTTTCCCCGAAAGGAGGCATCTCGAAAGAGCTGTCAAGGCTGATCCAGGCGGCCAAGGGTGAAATATCCGTGGCCGCCTATGCCTTTTCGTCGAAGTACCTGGGTAACGCCCTGGTCACAGCCATGAAACGAGGGGTCAAGGTCAGGCTCATCCTGGATGAAGACAATGCGAAGAAATCCTACACCATCGATGAATGGCTAATTGAAAATGGAATAGATATCCGCTTCATCAAGGTCAAGAACGGCTGCATGCACCACAAATTCATGATTATCGACAATACCAGCCTCATGACCGGGAGCTACAACTTCACCAATGACTCCGAATTCCGCAACTACGATGCCGCCATCTTCATAAACGACAGCGCCTTGCTCCAATCATTCACCGCTGAATTCACGCGCCTCTGGTCCCTCGCCTCCCCAGTCAGCAATTTTGGGGGGAAGGGGTAGGGGTTGGGGGGCAACAAACTTTTTCGAGAAATTAACAGATATTTTCTGGTTATTTTCTGAAATACCCACTTTCCCACTAAATTTGAGGTAAATTTCGTGAGTCAAAAATTTTCCGTTTCAGGACGTCACCAAAAAGTCTTTCTGGCCGGGGTGATTAACACCGCCCCTGAACAGGCTATAAAGGCGGCGGTTCGTGACGCAGCAGAAGCAGCTACCGATTTCTCCTGGTTATCCAAAGGCGATACCGTTTTCATCAAATTGGCCCATAACTCAGGCAACCCCTATCCGGCGACGACAAGCCCAGTTGCTGTTGGCGCCATGATTGAGCTTCTCAAGGATAAAGGAGCGCGCTGGGTGATTGTGGGTGACATGGCCGGCATAGAATACGTGAAACTTTCACCCAAAGGATTTTCGGGCAGTACACGCCGTTTGATGGCGGTTTCCGGCATGGCCCGTGCGGTCCAGGTAGTTGGCGGTGAGTTGCATTGTTTCGAGGAAGACGGTTGGAATTCTTTTTATGAAGACACACTTGCCGTCGGTACCCACTGGAAGCGCGGCCCCATGATGCCTGCAATACTCAAGGATGTTGATCACATCATTCTCATGCCCCGTTGCGGCCGCCATATCCTGACAGGCAGCACATTAGGCCTGAAGGCTGTCGTAGGCTATTGGCGCTCCGACACACGTCTGGAATACCATCATGACGCATCCACCTTGCAGGAAAAGACGGCGGAAGGGAATACCGCTGAAACCCTGCATACAAAGCAGCGGCTTGTCATTACCGCAGCAGACAAGATTCTCACGACACACGGCCCGGATAAAGGCTATGTCTGTCAGCCGGATTTCGGCTTGATAATTGCGTCAGAATCCGTTGTGGCGAATGACATGGTATCGCTTGCCTGGCTGCTGCTCAATAGACGAAATACACCGCTATCGGAGAAATCCGTTTTCAAAGATCCCCATACCAGCCAACTGGTAGTCAGTATCGGCAATCGCTGGATAGTCAACAAACTTGGGGGATTGATTCCGGCCTTCACTTGTGAAAAATTAACCGGAAGCGCTATAAACTCCTTCTGGGATGACCGGGTACTCAAACATGCCTGTCAGGTTTTCGGTGGTCTACCTGATGTTCTCCTTGAATCAACCAACAATGCCGTTCCTGCATATCTCAAGAAACAATTAAGCGGGATGATAGTACCTATTTATTCTTGACTGAGGGTTTTGCCCAGGGTTCATAAGATCACAGCTTATTTGAAAGAGATGATTCGGTCTTTTGAACTAATATGCAAAACTTCACATCGTAATTCTTGCAGATGATCTTGATAATAATTAGATTAATCCTGGACTTTGTTGTACCCACAAGTTGGTACAACTCACACATGATTATAATTGAAGATTACAAATAGAAGCTTAGCTTAAAATAGAATTCAAAATCAATCTACCCATAAAACGGATTGCCCAAGTGAAAGTATAGATCCAGAGCGAATATACAGGTACGAAATGATATTTTTTACTTTTCCTTAATAAGGATCTGGCTTGGGCTAAGAGCTCTCTTCCCCAAGGCATTAGCCATGGGAACATGGTCTGAAATATTAGTAGTCAATATCACTGTATCCTTGTTGGCAAGAAAAACAAAAATAGCATCACCTAAGCTTCTACAGTCTTTATCCTCAATTTGAAGCTTGGGTGTCCGATACAAATGGCGTAATACTTTTGCACGACGTTTGTTTTCTGGTTTGTCTGAGTTCACAATGGCTTCCCTCATTAAACGTAGCTCATCTGGTCTAGTCTTCAACAAAGAAGCCATAGCGCAATCGCCAGATTTTGTACATTCTTTAGGCTCAAGCTCAATCAGTCCGCGTTTTTCATAAGGGATAACCTCTTTATAGCATGGGAGAGGTTGAATAATATCAGTCGATATTTGCCGTCTTCTTTTCCAAGACCGAAATATAACAACTTTCAACGCAATCCTTAATTCGTCACACAATATTTTGTCTAAGGACACATTTTCACCATACTTTTTTGCAAGGATAGCCGGGCATAGTTTACCAATTGACCTGGAAGCCTCTTTAAGAGCTTGTATTGCTGTACTTGTTGTATAACGTTTAGGAGTTCTTGACATTGCCTGAAGGGCTTCAAGCGCTTTTTCGTACGAGCCAACTGTTGCAAGCTTATTATGCATCCAGACAAAATTCTTCAGAGGGCCACTCTTAAATTCTTTGATAGCGTATACCGGGAGAAATGTTTGATCAAAATAATCTAAAGCCTTCTTGGCCCATGTCCTTGCTTCTCCGGAATTAAGGAGCACATCGGTAAGAATTGTCGTATCTACAATAGCTTTATTCAATTAGAAAATCCGCTACAAATTTGAAATGCTCCGGTTCTGTAATAAGACCTACATCCTCAAGTAACATTATTTCGGCAACAGCTTCTTCAAATTCTATAAAAGGTTCTGTTGAAATTCGATTCATAATATTTCGTAAAGTCCTTAATTGTTCATTGTTAGCAGGACTGCCTTGTAAATTTATTAATGAATGGAATACAGCATTAATTATAGCCCCGAAGCCATCCCCAAGATCACGACAACAAAATAATTCAGGAAGCAGAGCTTGAAAACGCTGCAATGCATCGTCTGATGACAATAAGTCTCCTTCCTCAAGCATAGCGACTGAGACATTCATTTCCTGTATTCCTTCTTCAAGAAGACGCAAGGCCGTAGCCAATTCCGGCTTAAGCTCAAAAGAAAGTGGATACAATTCATTTGTAGAAATGTTCCTTTTCGACACATGAACATCGTCTATAGAAGTTTGGATCTTCGGTTTTCCAATAACAGGCACTCTATCACTTGCTGTAGCATCAGTACTATATCTTATAGTTGGTTCATCAAGCCTTATAACTTCAGCCATATTATACACCCATAAAGACTCTACTATCGCGTTTTATTAGATGATATGTTTGCTCAATCCAATCTTTCACATTTAATTGTCCCTTTGATATATGGTTGAGAGTGTAATAATCTATATCATAAACAATTTCATGTTTTTCCATATGTACAGATTCTAATTCCTCAATTCCTGGGCTAATGTCTAACTCAATTTTTCTATCTTGTGCTGCAAACGTTACCTGGATTGCTGTTGATTCACCTTCCCATAAAAGTGAATATCGTGGTAACAATACTTTTCCTTGTATATTAAAATGCTTGCCCTCAGGAACAACTAACTTCTTACAAGCTAGTAAAACATTTGCAGCCGATGCTTTATCTGGAAAATTCTTGTAATACGTAAGGCGAAATCCTAGACGAGTGAACCTACTAATGTCCAGAGATATTGCTACAATATCGACAAATATTTCTGCAATTTCAATAAATTCTTTCAAGCTCGAACTAGCTTTCAAATCGATAAGGTGTGCTCTATCAAGTTTAACTTGCAGTTCCATCCGATCATTCAAAATGAATTTAGTTATATTGGGAGCGGCTTCTATCATTTTCAAGTTAGACCATTCTGAACTAGCACGTGACCAAATACGACCTGCTCGGTCCCATAATGTGTAGGCATTGTCGTATCTAATCTCAATAGCTGCTTGTCTAAGTTTTAACTGTGCAAGATCGAGTGAATGAGTCATAGCTATTTACTCTCTTTCTGATTATCACTGTCTCCAAGTATTTACGCATCAAAAAACACTATCATTGATTTTTTGATGTTTATTATTTTACTAATAATCACCAAAAATTGTCTCAGTTAGAAGATAAACCTTCATTTCCAACCTCTCTATTAGTGTTTGGACTATACACTTTTTTAAAGTATCTTCAAACAATTTAGTGCAGGAAGTTCTCAGCAATTACGGTTCGCAATAATCATAATAAGAATCGACATAAAGACGAAAGCCAGCACTATTACAAAACCAACCGCACTTGTGCCATAAATGTTGATTATGCATAAAAGACAGATTATCGAAACCAAGCCGAGAAATGTATTAATTATAAAATTCATTTTCTGACTTCATTCTTAGTCTTGAAAATAAGTAAGGCCTCCCTTGAACTAGTAAGACGTCGCTATAAATCCATCTGTCCAGTATGTCCATCTCTAGATATAGGAAAGTCGCGGCTGCCAAAGGTTGTTTCAATAGAGGCATTTCCTTTTATTCTGTAAGGTAGGTCATGTCCGGCTTTAATTGTTTTCAGGATATCACGCAGGTCTTTGAGCTTTACAGCGACTAATACCTGCATCTGTGCCGTTGACAATGAATGAACGAGAATTTCTTTTTCTAATTGGCCCGTTCCTATTTCCTTATCGTCAAGGAAAAGAATGTATTCAAATGACTTAAGTGTAAAGTCGAAACGGTTAGGATTTTGAACGTCAAGACCGATTATGAAATTTGCATCCGTGAGGGAACTGGGACGGAGGATGATTTCACGGAAGACAAAGGATGGGTTTTCCATGATCCAGTTCATACAGGATGCAAGATATATAAAAATTGTAAGTAGGAACAGTTTACTAAAATTTACCGTCCATTTTCTGACTTTTAGATGTCTCATATAGAGTGTCCATTCACTGACTTCATTCATGGTCTTGAAAATAAGTAAGGCGTCCCTGGAATTAATAAAGGCGTCCCTGGAATTAATAGGTGTCCCTGGAATTAATACGTCCCTGGAATTAATATGATCGTTCGATTCATTGTCCACTTTCTTTATCGCTTGGAATCATAGGCAACTGGGACTGACAGATATCATGCCAGAGTTCCATAGCTGATTCAGTGCGGTATGCTACATGCCGACGAAGTGCTTTTTCAAGAGCAAAATTATATGGAGGTGGAAGTTTTAACGCCATGTCCCTTGGTCGGCCTGCAAGTATCTCGTCACGTGAAAAGCGCAGCTCTTGAGAATATGCCAGTTGTAAAAGGAGCAGTCCGATATGATAAATATCTATTCGGTGATCAATAGGTCCAAACTCCGCAGAATCAATTGCTTCTGGTGGACGAATCCACTCCGCAAGGGTATTTGTCACGTCCAACTCGTTGAAAAGTTTTGCAACGCCTAAGTCACCAAGCTTAAATTGGATTACCCCCGGTTCCGTTGGACACATCTCATCCTTAATGAAAGCGGCGAATACATTGCCCAAATGTATGTCCTGATGTGCGTACTTGTTGAGGTGGATGTAGTGCACCGCCTGCAGTAAACACCGTCCGATCGGCATTAACCATACTAGCCCACTGAAGTTTTCGAGTGAAAAGAGTTGCGTAATCGGACAATAGCAGCGTTCTGTTATAATATAGAATGTATGTCTGTACTCAAATGCGTCGAAGATATATGTGATGTTCGGATGCCGCATAACAACAAGCTTCCTAAACTCTGCTTCGGCTGACGCCTTTACTTGGTCATAGGTATCGGTCGGTTTCAAGACCTTTGCGGCAAGATCATTACCCCAGAAATCAACACAACTAAAGACGACCCCGAAGTATCCTTCTCCAATCTTATCGCCCATTGTGTAAGTATTGCCAGTCAACAGACTCGTGATCACCTCACCCGGCGCAGGTGGAACTACGGCTTTTGCTGGTGGTGTAAATGCTGTTGTTTGGGGCAATAATGTTTCTGTCATTAATTTCTTTCCCCATATTGAATTCACTTATCTTATAATTATAAAACGATTTGCAAAATAAATCTATTATGAAAAGGAAAATCCGGTCTTTAAGAGGTTCAAATAGGTAGCAAGGGCCGCGCCAGCCACCTGCCGGATGTCTGTCACGTCCCTTGCTATTTGTCATTTGAGCCCCCCTGCATCCCCCGACGGGGGAATTCCCGACCACCCACCCCCATATCAGAGGAAGCAGGGGATTGCGCCATCGCTTCCCGGCTCTGTCACGCCCCCTGCATTGTTATCAAGGGCATCACATCACCCCCTTGCCATCCCCCTCACGGGGGTCCCGGCCACCCGCCCCTAAAAGGTACCACCTCTCTCTAACTCTTTCCAGTTTAGCGCGGGCTTACGTCTCAGGCCGTCAAGGGTCAAGTCGTGCTCCGGGATGGCGCGGCCACCGAAAAAGTGTATTTTTATCTGTCACAGCCCTTGAATGGCTTTTACGGTAAAGATCGCTCAAGGTCTCCACCAGAAAAAATCTTCCTTTTTCTTCCCTTCGCCCTTGACTGCCTTCAATCCTCGCTTCCGTTCGGCCCCGCGCTTACTTGAAACTCAAAAATCAGGAGGTGCTTTATGAAAACCACGTCAGAAGAAATCAGGTTATTTGATCATGATGAGTATGGTGAGGGGTTCCTCGCCATGGCGTATCACGTAAAGGATATGAGTCAACTGGATAGGATGATCTTCGAGGATTGCATGGTCGTTGATGGTGCGGTTCTGGCGCCGCATGTCAATGCGAAGTCTCGCTGTTCTCTCCATCTCCGTCCGGAGATCATCAGCAGGAATCTCGGTTGCAGCTTTCAGCAGGCTGTTGCTCTTGCCGATGCCTGGTCCATCATTGAGGCATCTCCGAAGATGGTCGATGTCTTCACCGGCTGGATCAAGGCGAAGGGGATCGAAAAGGGCCTCGCATATTTCGAGGGGCTCGCGCGTCAGTTGGCTGAGGTCGAAGTATGCTGGGATCATGAGCCTGTCGGAAATGATAAAGATGAGGCTTTCGATGATCACGTCGCGGAATACGATGAATCGGTTCCCGATCTCTATGGTTATCATGCCATTGGTTCTGATGATATCGCCTTTATCGAAGAGAAAACATGGGAACAAAAACAGCCGGACTGGTATCTGTCGATTCTCTTCAAGGTCAGGGATGTTTCTGATCTCAAAAGTCTGAAGGTCATTGCCGGATATGCCTTTCAGTTCGATCTCTCCCGTGGCCAGGCGGGTGTTTTCTGGTATGAGTACCGCAAGGCGAAGGATCGCATCATGAAGGAGGTCAGATGTGCGCTCAGTCTGTCAGCCAAGGGCCTGCTGAAGCAGATCAAAAATGCCAATGGTCATCTTCCCGCCGTGGGAGCGCTGCTTTACAAAATCCAGCAGGGTAAGGTTAAGATGAATAATCCTCCTTCCGATCCGGAATGGTCCATCCTCTGGGAAGCCTATCACGAGCAGAAGCAGGCCAGTTGCCTGGCGCGTTCGGCTCAGAAATGATCTGAGTGATCGTGAAGTCAAGCGCTTCTTGTCTACTCTCCGATCTGGGGATGAGCCGGGATTTTTTTCGGCGATGACCCTTTTTTGCTCCCACCCGCCACACCCCAGGACGCGGTAGGCAAACGCCGCGCCAGACTTATGATCCTGTCACGACGCTTGCATTCTCTCTTACCCTCCCACCCGTCCCTTATGTCCGGCTGTCATGCCGTCTGCATACAAAGCACAGGCCGTGCCTGCGTTCGCTGTCATGTCCCGTGCAGGTGTGCAGGTGTCCCGCCAGCCTCAATCCCCCGCCCTCCCATACGGACACGTGAACATGCGCGGTCACGTTTCACGTCACCACGACGTGTATCACGTATCCGCAACCCTTCCGCCCCCAGGGGCTCCCTCATCTTCAGCGGCGTCCCCGGGCAGTCACAGCGGTTCACGTCATTTCGCCGCTGTCACAGCCCTGGGGATTCCTGGTTTTCCCATTCTTTTCTGTTCGCTCCGGCAACAGGGCGACCTCGCGGCGCTCGGACGCCCCGTGGCCGGGCTCACGCCAGGTAACTCACCCTGTTTTATCGCTTCGCTTAAAACAGGGGTTCTGTCGCTCCGGTGACTGCCTGAGCTCTTCGCTCCGCTCCGCTGACAGGCAGACACCTCCGCGCCGTCGTTACCCACGCCTGCTTTTGCGTTGCACACAAAACAGGCCGGTGCTTCTATTCACGGCTCATTTCTGACCTGCTCCGCTTCGCTTTGCAGGTCATAAATTCGCGCGATAGATCTTGTTCGCTTCCTTGCAGGCCACGGCAGACTTCGCTTCGCTCAGACTCCCGTGGCCGGGATTTTCTCAGTGGTACGCCCGACAGCCCCCTGCCACCTCCTTGCGTCGAAGACAGGAGGCTGCGGGCTTTTCTTTTTTTATCCAGCGTCGGGGCGACACATGCGTGACGCCCCTCCTCGGCGCTCGCCGTGACTCGTCCTCCGCTTCGCTCCAAACGAGACACGGCTTCCCTTTCACGCCCTCGCCCTCGAGACCGCGTTCGCGGACTCCAGGGCGCCGGACAGCCTCTCCCTCCGGTCGAGACTGACCGGTCGGGTGCTTCCCCCGTTTCTTACCCTTCCGAATTGGATCACTCCCTGTGTCTCAACCACGCGTCGTCTCCAGGAGAATTCCATCAAGGCTGTCACCGGGTGAAATTCATAGGAAAGGAGAACGCCATGACCAGGATAAAGAGGGAAGCTTACGAAAGCGAGGAGTCCTTGAGACAGATCATCAAAAGACTCAGGGGGAGAAAATTCCGGCTCGATTGCGGGCATCATGTGACATTCGGTTATTTCCTTGGCAATTCCATCACGATTTACAACGGCAAGCGACCGGTAATCATCTGCTCTCAATGCGGCCATTGATGCGTCCTTCAAGTCGGTTCCGTTAAAAAAATCTTATCAGGGCTGTCACAGGGAAAAATTTATTACGGGAGGTGTTGTATGAATCCTTTGCATCTTAATCACATCATGACGAGTCTTCGCTTCCTCACTGACTTTGAGCGGGCGCTCACTATCATCACCAGGGGAGAGAAGCAGATCGAGGCCGTTGACCGGGTGAAAGGAGGTGAAGCCGATGAAGATCACGGATGCGAACAGAGAAGTGCTGAGGGAATTGAAAACATCTATGCGTATCCCGATGAACAGGATGGTCAATGAAATCCTGGACAAATTCTTCAGCGGTCAGATCGAGGAGGTATCGGCCATGAAAGTCACGGAAGTCGCGGTAACGGTGTCCAAGAAAATATGCGTCAATTTCAACTCCTGCTCTGTGTCCTACATGGCCAGGGCAACCCTGGATGAGAATGACCAGGATCACGTGCTGGCCCTCGCAATCCTGAAAGACCAGCTCGTGGCCAGGGTTCAGGAAGCGATGAACGGAAAATGCAGCAACACGAACGCCAATCAAGAGAGAAAGGAGAAACAGCAATGATAAACTCAGTCACCATCGTCGGCAACATGGGTCAGGATTTGAAGATCCGGTACACGCAGGACGGCGTCCCCGTGGCGAACTTCACCGTCGCCGTCAATGAAGATTACACGAACAAAGATGGGATGAAGGTTCATAGAGTGCACTGGTTCAAGGTGAAGGCCTTCGAGCGCCTGGCGGAGATCGTCGCCGAATACTGCACTAAGGGCGCCAGGATCGGTATCCGGGGGCAGTTGCGATACAGCCAGTGGCAGGACAGCGAGGGTTACAACCGGAGTCTCGTTGATATCAGGGCACGGGAGATCGAACTGCTTTCCCACAAAAACGGGGACGATGCTTTCGGTGAGGACATGCCAATAGCACAGGAAGATCAGGATATACCTTTTTGATTAACCTTCCTCTCAAAAAGAAGCAGAGAAGGGGCTCTTCGTGTTTTGTCACGAGGGGCTTTTTTATGTTTCATCTCTGCTATTTTTTTCCATCGCAGGCTCTCGTAAGTAATAAATTCCGTTCGTATTTTTCCTTTGTAAAATCAAGGAAATGGTGGTATCCATACGCAAATTTTTTAATGCGGCAGCGTCAGTTGTAAGAAGATTCAAAACGGCATTCCATGCTCTCATGAACAGCACGTTTGTAAGGATATCTTCATGCGCTTTGATTTACTGTCGGTCTTCGGGTTAGACACCCGCGCCATCGGACTTCTAAAACGGAAATGTGGCAAGAAGCTCCGTCCCAAACGCCTGGCGGAGAAACTTTTTCGCAATTTCCGCCATCACAATGAAAAACGGCACGTGACAACCGATACGGACGCACCGCTCGTTGTACGTGAAGCGTCCGGCCATATTTACGGAGATCATAGCGCTTCGTTACCACCCAAAGGTGACACGTTCCCTCGCCCTCTTGACGATATAATACGCGATAAAAACCTGCTTGCTGCCCTGCGTGCCCGGCTTGCCGATGCCAAAGACCTTCAGGAGTTGATCATAGTCCCGCCGGTCATATTCATTGACGACCGGCAAAAGCTCTTTTTCTACCGGGGTCTTCCCGTTAAACTCTGCCCCGCCTATTTAAACTACCTGATCATTCTGGCGAGAAGGCCGAAGGAGATCGTAACACGGCAGGAAATTTACGACCAGCTCTGGCCGGGTGAGATGAACTATGAAGGGACAAACAAACCCTACGAGCGGCAGATATCGGATCACAAGCGAAAGATCATCGCCCAGATCAGAAAGGGTGTCGCAGGAAGGGCGGCCATAGGAGTAGGGGAACTGCAAACCCTTATCTTCACGAGGCCCAAAGTGGGGTATATGCTGAATGTGGGAAAGGAGAATGTGGTGATCCTGCCTTGAATATTGCTCTCATTTGAAAAAGACGTCATAATTTCAGGAAAAATCCCTTGACGGATTCCGGATTGAGGTATATTTTTGCTGAGATTTCAAGTGGATATTGAGGACAATGTTGTAACACAACTTTAACTTATCAATTATGAGGGATAAATGGACTTCATTTACTAAACCCCGTTTTTTATAAAAGAGAGCGGGGTTTTGTGTTGT